>CAZAZB010000006.1:0-26054 GCA_964489485.1 uncultured Pseudomonadales bacterium
GATTGTTAACAATTTCCGGTTCTGCATCATATATTTCAAATAGGCGGTCTGTGGCAACAGCTGCCCGTTGAACGATGGTGACAAACATGCCCGCCATTCGAATCGGTTGTAAGAGCATATTCAGGCAGGCAAAAAAGAAAACCAGATCACCGATAGTCATGTCGCCCTGCAAAACCTGATAGCCACCATACATGATGATCGTCACCTGGGAGATCGATGCAAAAAACGGCATCCAGGCAGTCATCAAAGAGTTTATTCTCGCCTGATCATAGAAGGCCTGGGCATATTCATCATTTGTTTTCCAGAAACGTCTTATCTCATTTTCCTCCTGTGCCTGTGCCTGCACGGTGCGGATGCCCCCTAAATTCTCCTGTGTGTGGGTCGTGAGGGCAGACAACCGTTCCTGTACGGTCCTGGATGTCGTCGCCATCTCGTTGGTCATTCGATGGGCATAGATAAAAATAACAGGTAGCAGTGGCAAGATTAACAAGGTCAGCGAAGGTGACTTAATCAGCATGGCAGTCACAGAAAAAAGGGGCGCATAGGTCATAATGACAAAAAAAATCATGCCAAATGCGACCAACCGCTGGATCAATGAAATATCCTGGATGGCTCTCGTCATGATGTCACCGACACCGATACGGGAGAAAAAATCACTTCCCTGTTTCTGTACAGAGGCATAGAGCCTCTGACGGAGGTCGTAAGAAACAGCTATACCCACACGACGAATCGACCGGCGGGCATAGACTACAAATACAAATCGAAGCACTACCGTCACAATGACGCCGAGGGTTAGCTGAGAAATAGAATAGTCCAGAAGCACATCACGATCTGCTGCTATATCGGTGATGGCATCTATCCCCATCGCCACCAGATAATAGGTGCTGATCTCGAAAAACCGCGCAGCAAAAAATGCCGCGAAACCGGCTATCACCGGATTGCGGTATTGGCGAAGAAAAGGAATCAGCCGCGAGAGAGAGTTCAATCTAGCCAGGGAACCTCTGATTAAGTCCTATTTTGATCATCTAGTGCAAACCTCTAAATATGTTAGATATATAAAACAAGCGTTTTCGAAGGAAATAGTCGCAGTAATCTGGAACGCCAGACGAAATCTACGTCCTTTAAAAAACACAACATTCTGACACAAACAATCAGGCATCGCACAGGCACATCAATGCAGGCAAATCTGCTTATGCCAACGAATAAGCTTCATGTATACTCGTGCCGAAATCGAATAACAGAACAAATAGCAGAACAAATAGCAGAATAAAGAACAGATAGCCGCTTGTGCCTTAAATCCACGAGCCGCTGAACCCAACACTCAGGCTCTACACAGGATAAAATCCGTCATTAACCCGCTGGTCTTCACATTGGCATTTACGAGTGGCTTCATCATTATGTCGATAGAGCTTCTTGGCGGTCGAATTCTTGCGCCTTACTTTGGCAGTAGTGTCTATGTCTGGGGCAGTATCATTTCAATTTTTATGCTTTCCCTGTCCATAGGCTATCTGACGGGTGGTCGATTATCGTTGAATAACCCTAACTTATTTCGATATGGCAGTTTTTTCCTCCTCTCGGCATTAACCTTACTGCCAACCGTGTTATTTGGTAATGAAATGATGGATGCTGTCTTTTTACGCATCGATGATCCCCGCTATGGGTCTCTGGTGGCATCCGTTCTACTATTCTTCTTACCTGTTGCCATGCTCGGCATGATCGCACCCTATTCCGTCAGGCTTTTGGTGGAGACTTCTCACCACAGCGGCCAGGTCGCCGGTTTCTTATACTTTGTATCGACATTGGGTAGCGCGCTCGGTACTTTGATGACTTCTTTCTATTTCGTATTATGGTTTGAGGTGAACCAGATTTTCCTGACCATGGCAGCAACACTCGTCCTTGCCGGTCTTTCCGCCATGTTCTTCTCCAGACTCAAGGTTCAATAGGATGCGCTGGCTTGTTCTATTTCTAACCATTTTTACATCCGGACTCGCGGATGCAGCCCGTGTCATACACCAGGAAAGATCGCTCTATCGAAATATCGAGGTCAAAGAATCCGGCGGTCGCCGATGCCTGGTCTTTGCTGTAAAACGAGGGGACAAGAATCAAACCTGCATAAACCTTAACAATCCGAAGCGTGTGGTGTTCCCTTACGTTCGCATGACATTTGCCGGACTACTGTTAAACCCCGAGCCCAAAACCATTCTCGTTATCGGTCTTGGCGGCGGCACGATACCGGGTGTTCTGTCCAAAGTATTACCCCGGGCGGATATTCATGTTGTGGAAATTGATGAGGCGGTTCTACGGGTAGCAGAAAAATATTTTGATTTTGAGCAGACAGAAAGAATCAAAGTTTTCGTTCAGGACGCTCGAGTGAATGTCAAAAGGGCAATACTACGCCATCGGCAATACGACATGGTTATTCTGGATGCCTTCAATGGAGATTACATCCCCGAACACCTGATGACCGTTGAATTTCTTCAGGAGATAAAATCCATACTTTCACCAGACGGCGTCCTGGTAGCCAATACATTTTCTACCAGCAAGCTTTATCACCATGAATCCATGACATATGAAGCTGTCTATGGAGAGTTCTTCAATTTAAAAATGCCATCGTCTGGCAACCGGGTGATCGTGACAAATGGAAAGCCATTGCCATCCGCCAGGATCATTCAAGACCGGGCAAACCGCTTGTCAGGTCGCTTCACCCCCTACGGCGTTAACATCGACGATTTCCCGCGTTACATGAAACGCGATAAGGATTGGGACGATTCTGCTCGCCCCTTAACCGATCAGTTTTCACCCGCCAACCTATTACAAGATCATTAGATTGACCAGACTTCGAATCTAATCTCAGTTTACAGGAGATACAGTGAACAACCATTTCGATGTGATCACAATTGGGGCCGGTATTGTTGGTTGCTCTATTGCATTGGCGCTCTCGAAAAGAGGGTTGTCGACGCTCAACATTGATAGCCTGCCAGCGTCAGGCTATGGCTCAACCAGTCACTCGTCAGCTATTATTCGGCCCATCTACTCACACATCCCCTCATGTGCCATTGCACACGAGTCTCGCTATCACTGGAAGAACTGGCGGGCATTTCTCGACACGGAAGATGAGCGTGGCTTTGCCCAATATACAGAATGCGGCGGACTCGTGCTGATTCGTGAAGGCGAAGAATTTCTTTACCAGGATAACCTCACCGCCATGAATGAGGTTGGTGTTGAATACGAAATGCTCAACAGTGCCGATATTGAGGCACTCTATCCGGGAATATCTTTAGAAAGCTATGGCCCACCCTGTCGAAATGACAGTGACCATTTCGGCCTGCCAACGGGTGGCGCCATCACTGGTGGCATTCTGGTACCGGAGGCTGGTTATGTTTCAGACCCACAACTGGCGACGCACAACCTACAAATGGCAGCGGAGAAACACGGCGCAATTTTCAGATTTAACGCGAAGCTCCATGAGATCCTGAAATCTCAAGGCCGAATATCAGGTATTGCCCTTGAAAATGGAGAGCAGCTGGAAGCAAAAATAGTGATCAATGCTGCGGGTCCACATTCGTCCATCATTAATCAACTCGCCGGTGTTGACGCATCGCTAAAGATAAAGACCAAAGCTGTGCGCCACGAAGTTGTCTATCTCCCCGCTGATGTAAACCACTTTAGCAATGGCAACAGGTTTGTCGTGGACACCGACGCGGGGTTCTACCAGAGACCCGACGGACCAGACCTGCTTATCGGTACAACTGACCCCGCATGTGACCCCACGGATATCGTGGACCCGGATGACTACAACGCGAGTTTCACGGAACAGTGGACTCTACAAGCGTACCGTAGCGCACAACGGTTTCCTGAACTAGGTATTCCCAACACTGCAAGGGGAACAGTTGGTCTCTATGATGTTTCGGATGACTGGATCCCCATCTACGACAAGTCCGATCTGGATGGTTTCTACCTGGCGATCGGCACCAGCGGAAACCAGTTTAAGAACGCGCCTCTCATTGGCGAGATTCTCGCTGAAGTGATAACAGCAAACTCAAACGGGTCAGACCATGACAAGCATCCGGCTTCGCTTTATCTGCCGCAGATTGAAAGAACCGTTGGTCTCGAATTCTATTCCCGGTGCCGGGAGATACAGAAAACCAGTTCTGTTATGGCATGACGCTCCCTGGTCATCCAGAACACTTAATCATCCAGAACATTTAATCATCGAGAACAAAGGTGATCATATTGCGAACACCCGCTGTGGCAATCGCCTGACCATCAAGCACCTTGGGCTTGTACTTGAACTTGGATGCTGCAGCTAACGCGGACTTGTCAAATGTCTTACGCGGACTATCACTACATTGCACATAGGATGGTGTCCAGACCTCAGCACAATTATCGACAACAACCGGGTCAATAACCCTGCCGATCTCATCCACCGTAAACTCAACAACCACCCAACCCACCAGCCCTCTCTCGAGTGCTCTTTGCGGATAATTCGGCTGTACTTTCAATATTGGCAGGTATTCACCATCAGAAGAAAAGTTTAATGATGAAGATAACGCAACATCTGTCACCGGTGCTTTAAATACGCTTGACCAGGCATCTGTATCCACGTCTGCCCGCAACACAGGCTTAACAACTTTAGGTACCTCGTCAGGCATGGGTGGTGGCTCAGGTCGTCGTTTCTTCGTCTGGACAATCATATCTTCCTTGATACGCAGAAAGTCTACAATCTGTCCGGATTTACTTTCCGTGAGCGCCTTTTCACCAGAATCAATCAAGGATTGCATCAGGTAAAACAACATCACAGTGATCGTCACAGAGAAGAGTAACGATAGCGGAAGCCGAATTAAATTAAGGACTCGATCTTTCGGCGTTTCCTGCTGAATGTACAACATATTTGCCTCCTCATCGACTCAAAATCAGCAACACGCAATAACAAATCCGGTCGTTATGACCCGGTTCTATTCACTATATCTTAAGCAGGATTGAGGTGAGTACATTGACACAGGACAAGAAGTGATGAGTTCAAGATACTTTGTTCAAGGGCTTTGTTTACGAGCTTTGTTTAAGAAGAGGCAGAAGCCTTTCGTCGTGGGCGGAATCGTTGAGTGACGAAAAACAATATGAGACCGGAAGATACAGTGATCACGCCGAGCGTTGCCATAAAAATCAGCAACCATGAATTGAAATTCTCTCGCTCCTCATAGTCCATTATGTGCAGGCTCCACAAGAAATCGAAGATTCTCCAATAGTTTGTTCTGACCGCTCTAATACGACCGGTGGTGGCACTGACATAGATAGATGCATCATCTTCACTGACATCCACTTTCCATGCGGGCAGGTCACCACCCCGATACTCGCTTCCGACTTCAACGGATTCCACCAGGGTTATCGCGACGGCTTCTACTCCGGATCGGGCGGTGACAATAGCCAACGCCTGATCTTTTGTAATCGGTTCTAACTTCTCACCGCTCTGTGCATCGAAGCGAATTTTATGAGCAACATAAACTGGTTCACCGTTGTTCACATAAAGTTGGAAATCCTTCAATGAGGCATCGGCAAGTTCCGCATTATTCTGAACCAGCTGGCTAATGGAGACGAGTGTAAAAGACGATGCAGGAGGTGACTCAATGCGATTCGGCAGTATGTGATCGCCATGTATCTCATCAATCGATATCGCGCTGAAGTACAAACCGGAGATCGTCCACAGCATCAATTGTATGCCTGCCACCAGACCCAGCCAGCGATGAACCTTTCTCAGGAGTAACTTATTAAAAACTATCTTCATCTTATTATTCTTATTAGCCTTTTGGACGAGCGCTTCTCTTGAATTTTTTCGTTATTACGCAATCAACCAGATAAGGTACGATTTTTATGCGGCATCCACTTTAACAGATAAGATCGGCAACAGATAAGGTCGGCAAAAGATAAGGTCGGCAAAAGATAGGAACGAGCCTTGTCCAATGTGAATTGAGCCTCAAACGGAATTTGTGCGAAAGCGCCGGTAGTCTCGGCACTGCGATTTAAAGTGAAATTAGATCTTCTGCCACCGCAGTCTCGATGCATTGCTGACAACCGTGATAGATGACAAGGCCATGGCAAGGCCAGCAAGTCCCGGATTAATCAGGAAACCGGTGAACGGATACAGAATACCGGCTGCCACAGGGATCAATAACACGTTGTAAGCAAAGGCTGCAGTCAGGTTCTGGTAAATATTCCTCATGGTGGCACGCGACAGTTTGATGGCATTACTCACACCATTAACACTGTTCCCGAGTAACGCAACATCTGCGGTCTCGACGGCAACATCTGCACCTTCTCCCATTGCAAAGCCAACATTGGCGGCGGTGAGTGCTAACGAATCATTAATGCCGTCGCCAACCATGCCAACTTTTTCACCTTGTTTCTGCAAAAACTCAATATGTTCAAGCTTACCCTCTGGTTTTACTTGGGCAATAATATCGTCCAGATCAAGGCTGGCAGCAATGGCACGAGCACTTGATTCACTATCACCGGTCAACATGACAACTTTTAGACCCTGGGATTTGAGTGCGGCGACCGCCTGTACGGAATCCTCCTTCAGGGCATCATTCAACACCAGGTGACCCAGAATGTTCTGTTCCAGCCCCACATAGATGACGGTGCCTTGTGCATCAGATTCATCGCCTGCGTATCCAAGAGATTGCATGTGCCGATAATTCCCACACGCCGCCTGCTGATCTCCGCCCTGTACTTTTTTTGCAACGCCGTCACCAAGATTCAATAACCCGCTCACGCCACCACCGGGCGCAATGATGAAATCTGTCATTTCATGAGACTGTGAGCCCTTTTCTTTGCAGTACTGGCTGATCGCCGTGGCAAGAGGATGTTCCGAAAACTTCTCCAAACTATAGGCGATCGATAACATCTCCCTTTCCCGTTCGTTTCCCTCATCAGTTACAGTGACGACCGATTGAACCTGCGGCTTACCCTCGGTCAGTGTTCCTGTCTTATCCAATACAATGGTCGTCAGCTGGCTCGCCGCCTGTAGTGCCTCGCCATTCCTTACCAATACACCACTACCCGCCGCGCGCCCGACACCCACCATGATGGACATAGGTGTCGCCAAACCAAGTGCGCAGGGGCAGGCGATAATTAGCACAGACATACCCGTCACGATCATGTAAGAGACTTTAGGCTCAGGACCAACCATCCACCAGATGAAGATGGTCAAGATCGAAAGGGAAATGACAATGGGTACAAACACCGAACTGATCTTATCCGTTAGCCTGCCTATTTCCGGTTTTGAATTCTGCGCTTCACGCACTCGCTGGATAATTCTAGAAAGAGCCGTATCGGACCCTACATGGTTAGCCTGGATTACCAGCGATCCAAACTGGTTCAGAGTCCCCGACACCACATCGTCATCAATGCCTTTTTCTACCAGCATGGGTTCACCGGTGAGCATGGATTCGTCAACGCTACTGGTCCCATCGATGACAGTTCCATCAACTGGAAAAGCCTCACCGGGTTTAATGCGAAGCGAGTCTCCAATTTGAATGGTTTCAATCGCAACCTCAATTTCCTCGCCATCAAGAACTTTTAAAGCAGTGGCGGGACGCAATCCGATCAGTTTCTTGATCGCGGCGGACGTTTTGCCCTTGGCGTTAGCTTCGAGCGTCTTGCCTAGATTGACAAACCCAATCACAAACAGTGCTGCTTCAAAGAACAGGTGTCGTGACGCTTCAGGAACAAGGTCTGGCACCATAATGATAACCATGGAATAGAGCCATGCAGCGCCTGTACCGAGGGTGATAAGCGTATCCATTGTGGTCGTACCGTGGGACGCTGCCTTGTACGCACCTCGATAAAAGTGACCGCCGGTGAACCACATGATGCCGAATATAATGACTCCCGCAATGCCCCAGGGGATCTGCTTATCAAGAGATGGCAGTAAATCCGCCATGCTGGCTGCCATCAGAACACTTGCCAATAGCAGCGCGCCGATTGACTTGATAAAGGATTCACGAATTTCTTTCTTTAACAGCGCTTCTTTTTGTTCATAGTTATCGTCCTCCAGGATCGTCGCACCATAACCTGCACTCTGTACGTTCTCGATTAGTATTTCTTCCGGTCCATCCATGGTCACCAGCGCCGTTTGATCTGCATAGTTCACAGCAGCATTAACAACCCCGGGGGTTTTCAACAGTGCGGTTTCAACGGCACTGACACAACTTGCACAAGACATGCCGGAAATACCCAGCAGGACGGGCCTGATTGTTTCAGGTACTTCTTCTGTGGTGATAGGATCTGCAGCAATAGGATCTGCGGTGACTGGTTCTGCAGTGTCTGTTCTGGCTAAGCCTGTGCTGGCTAAGTCTGCTGGTTCTATTTCTGGTTCAGTTAGCGCATAGCCCAGAGAATTGACCAGGGACTCGACGGCCTCTAACTCAAACTCGCCTTGAATCGTGGCGCGTTTCTCTGCCAGGTCAACCACAACCTCTGCAACACCAGGCACTTCCCGCAATGCGGAATCGACCTTGGCAACACATTTGCCACAACTCATGCCAATAACGGGAAGGGATAGCTCACCATTGATTTGAATATCATTTAATTCGTAGCCCGATTCGCTGATGATCGCCTTCAGTTGAGTTCGGCCAAGCCAGGCTGAGGTCTCGATTCTGGCTGAATTATTCTCATGAGAAACGCTTATAGAATCACTCGTAACACCACCGAGCGCCGTTTCTACACGCGCAGAACAATGTCCACAGGTCATCCCTTCGATTGCCAGCTGATAGCTCACGGTTAGTCCTCGTCATCAAAAAAACAAGAACTTTAAACCCTGAAGCTAGATCAACGTCCAGTATCTGAACTTACCTGCAACCGCGACGGCAATGGTTTGGCCGCAATGCTTCAGGCGCCAGGTGACTACACCAGCTTTGATTTATGTCCTTCCCAGTATCGATCCTTTAGCAGGCGTTTGTAGAGCTTGCCGGTAGGGTGTCGCGGTAGCTCTTTGTCGAAGTCGATGGATCGCGGGCACTTAATATGGGACATATGCTCTTTACAGAAATCAATGAGTTCCGCTTCAAATTCAGGACCAACATCATCCCAGTTGATGGGTTGAACAACTGCCTTAACTTCTTCACCAAAATCTTCATTCGGAACACCAAATACGGCAACGTCCATGACTTTAGCGTGGGTCACGAGCAGATTCTCTGTTTCCTGTGGATATACATTGACGCCACCGGTAATGATCATGAAACTCTTTCTATCTGTTAGGTACAGGAACCCTTCCTCATCAAGATAACCAACATCGCCCAACGTACTCCAACCAGCCTTGTGGCGAGACTCATCTGTTTTATCCTTATCATTGTAATATTCAAATTCACCACCACCTTCAAAATAGATGGTGCCAGGTTCACCTGTGGGGACTTCATTGCCTTCATCGTCACAAATATGAAGGACAGCAGTCAAACCCCGTCCTACCGAACCACGGTGGGCTAACCATTCTTCAGAGTTTATGGCGACGAAGCCATTACCTTCTGACCCGGCATAATATTCATGTATCACCGGCCCCCACCAATCAATCATCTGTTCTTTTATAGGGATGGGACAGGGCGCAGCAGCATGGATTGCGCATTCAAGACTCGATACATCATACTTTTCGCGTACAGACTGATCGAGCTTCAACATACGGATAAACATTGTTGGCACCCACTGACTATGCGTGGTTTTGTACTGTTCGATTGTTTTCAATGCCGCTTCCGCATCAAAATGCTGCATGATGACGCAGGTCATGCCACCCAACATAAAGCCTAATGTAAACGCCAGGGGCGCTGCATGATAAAGCGGTGCAGGGCTAAGGTAGATACTGTTCTCGTTGGCACCGTACAACATTTCAAATAAACCGGGACCGTCATCTGCACCAAATTCGCCCTCCGGCAAGGGTTTCAAAACACCCTTGGGACGTCCTGTGGTGCCTGAAGAATAGAGCATGGAAATTCCAATGCTCTCATCATCGATAGCGTCGCCAGGCATTTCTGCAATGGCATTCTCGAATGACTCAAAGCCATCGACTACACCGTCGAGCATATACGCCTTCCCGACACCCGGCATTTTACCAACCAGTTTCTCTACAACTGATTGCCTATCCATCGATGTCACAAATACTTTTGCGGCGCAGTTATTTACAATGTACTCGACTTCTTCTTCCTGAAGACGATAACTGATTGCCGTGTAGTACAAACCTGCACGCGTTGCTGCTACGCACAACTGAAGAAATAAAGGGTGGTTTTCAAGCAATAGGGCGATGTGATCGCCCCGCTTCAATCCAAGCTGTCTGAAGAGTTGAGCCATTCGATTCGAACCCTCTTCCAGGTCCCTATAGGTAAATGTTTCTCCTGTTTCTGCAATAATATAGGCCGGTTTACCTGGATATTTATCAGCAATAGCACCTGGGTTCATATTAAGTTCTCTTGATAATTAAAATGTGTCGTTATCCCAACAATGCCTTGGCTTTTCTCTAAAAACAAGCAAACGACCGATTACAATGCAACTGATAAGAATCAATGAAAGATAGATTGGCAGCCTGAAACGGCTGTTTATCTTGTACAGGGGCTCTTTTCGTGTTCGAATATTGCGCTCAACAGTTGTCTGTCTTCTTTGATAGAAGAGCGTGTGGCAGAAGAGCACGTGGCAGAAGAAAGTGTGGTACAGGGCGACCTGTCAGATTAAACATACATTGATCGGCTTGATTGACTTACTTGACAGTAAAAAGTGGCTTGGTTTAACACTTAACCTATTGTTCTACTAGCCTATTGTTCTACATTTTTTTCCTCTAGACAGGGCTACCTGACAGGTGCTCTCTGGAAAATGAAAGGCTAAAATTGAACTAAGCAGTATAATCGTACTCCAACGTCAGATTGGGGAAAGGACCAACCGAATGAGCGAAGAACGGCGTTACAGCCAGCGTTATGAAAATGATCAGTTGATCCTTAACGTCGCCCGACCCGGTATCAAAGGCATGCTTCGTCTCAACCCGACAGTCGAATGCCTCGATTTTTCCCTCAAGGGATTACAATTCGCCAGCAAGCAACGATTTAAACCCGGCCAGGTTCTGATCCTGGATCTATGTGTTCTCGAACTAGAGCTAATGGAGATGTACGGTGAAGTTGTTAGCTGCAAGCAAGAAGACAACGGGCTATGGTGCTGCGGCGTTAGATTTTGTCTTGAAGACAAACGCATGCAAAAACGTGAAATCACCCATTGCCTGCTGAAAATAGAAGATAAGTTACGATCTTTCTGCCATTTCCCAGCTGCTGTCGTATAGACAGATCACTACTTCAGCCGTCTGTTAGACCGCCGTATAACCCCCGTCGATCACAAGTTCACTGCCAGTCATAAAACTCGCATCCTCTGAAGCCAGAAACCGAACCCCTTTCGCAATATCTTCCGCGACGCCCAGGCGTCCGATAGGGTGCTGCATCAAAAGCATTTCCCGTAATTCTTCCTCGGAGCTCACTTCATCCGAAACTTGTGCTATCTGGCGCACCATTGGCGTCCAAATATATCCAGGGTGGACAGAATTTACTCTGATACCATATCCGTTGTTACCACAATAAACGGCGATTGATTTGGTCAAAAGCCTAACGCCTCCCTTGGATGCGTTATAGGCCGGTCCAGCGCCGCCCACCATTCCCATGACCGAAGAAATGTTAACAATCGATCCGCCTTCCTCTTTCATGGATTCAACCGCCATCTTACAACCAAGATACACTGCATCCAGATTAATGCTCATGATCTGCCGCCAGCTCTCAAAGGTCCCCTCTTCAATATTGTCCCCACCTGCGCCACTGACGCCCGCATTGTTAACGAGGACACCGAGTCTGCCATATTCTTGTTCTGCCGCTTGTACAATTTCACGCCAGCGCCCCTCATCGGTCACATCTTGATACAGGGAAATGGCTTTTCCACCTCGTTGCTTTATAATATCGGCCGTGTGCTGAGCCGCCTCTTCATTAATGTCAGTGACGACAAGACTAGCGCCGCCTTGGGCCAACAATTCACTTGAGGCTTCACCAATACCGCTGCCACCTCCGGTCACAATAGCGACTTTTCCATCTACACGGTTCATTCCTTCTACTCCTGAGTTATTGTTTTAATCCTGGCACGGAACAGCCAGACTTCGCTCAAACGAGTCTCCCACACTTTAACTTGATCCTGCAACGCAGCCTGAAACCAGTGACATTTAAACGTTAGTGCAGCCTTTTGAAAAATGTCACTATTTGCAAGACCTGACCCCGCCTATTTAGAGAATTCCCGACAGAATGACAAAAGATGGATAACAACATCTTGTGTTGTTCATTCCTCTGTAGCACAATATGTAGCCGCTTTACCCAGAATGCACCCATCGGCGAAAAGATCGTTCCAGGAGCATTTTGTGGAAAAAACGGACACAATAAAAACGATAATTACAGCGACAAGCCCATTCCATAGCCCATCAGCGGCAGTCAGGAAATTGGCAGTCATTGGGCATCTAGCCCCTGCAATTTTAATATCAAGTATGCAGCAGCAAGAAGGGGAACAATGGATTCGACGGCGCAGAAACCAGAACTAAAAGCCATTCCAGCTACCATTAGCGAAATCAAATTCCAGGACACATCAGTCGATATCTGGGAGAACAAGTATTGCCTCAAAACCAAGAAGGGCGTGCCTGTCGATCAGAACATGGACGAAACTTATAAGCGGGTGGCCGTTGCACTCTCGGAAGTAGAGGACAAGCCACTCAGAGAATCCTGGTTTGAGCAATTTTTGTGGGCGTTACGGCAGGGTGTCATCCCGGCTGGACGAATTATTTCAAATGCCGGTGCACAAGAACACAAACCAGCAACGTCAACCATTAATTGTACCGTCTCCGGCACAATTACTGACTCTATGGAAGATATTCTGAACAAGAATGTCGAAGCAGGATTAACCTTGAAAGCCGGTTGTGGAATCGGGTACGAATTTTCCACTCTAAGACCAAAGGGAGCCTATGTCTCTGGTGCCGGTGCCTATACATCCGGTCCATTGTCCTTCATGGATATCTATGACAAGACTTGTTTCACCGTCTCTTCCGCAGGCGGGCGTCGTGGAGCCCAGATGGCAACCTTCGAGATCGGCCATCCGGATGTCATGGAATTTATCCGGGCAAAGAGAGAAGACGGCAGGCTAAGACAATTTAATCTTTCATTGTTAATCACTCAGGAATTCATGGAAGCGGTGAAAACCGACAGCGATTGGCCGCTATCCTTCCCTCTAACAATCGCAGAGCAAGCATCTGAAAATTTCGAATTGGACGACCCAGAAATAATTCTCTGGCGAGAATTTCCAATCACTGAAAAGTATGTCACCAATGATGCCGGACTGGTTGCCTGTCGTATTTCGAAGGTCATTCGCGCAAAACGTTTATGGGACATGATCATGGCGTCCACTTATGACTTTGCCGAGCCAGGTTTTATCCTGATCGACAAGGTCAATGAGATGAACAACAACTGGTTCTGCGAGAACATTCGCGCAACAAATCCTTGTGGGGAACAGCCTCTACCCCCCTATGGCAGCTGTCTGCTTGGTTCGATCAATCTCTGTCGCTTTGTCCAAAAGCCCTTTAGTGGGGAAGCTTCCTTCAACTGGGAAGATTTTACAAAGGCGGTGACTATATTCACACGAATGTTAGACAACGTCGTCGAAATCAACGGCCTACCTCTGCCACAGCAACGTGAAGAAATTATGCGCAAACGTCGCCACGGCATGGGCTATCTTGGCCTGGGGTCCACCATTACCATGATGGGCATGCGCTATGGTGATGAAGCATCTGTCGCCTTTACCGAGAAGGTCACCAAAAAATTGGCGCTTGTTGGCTGGCAGGCTGGATTAGAACTGGCCAAAGAGAAAGGACCTGCTGCCATTATGGAAGAAGATTTTGTTATTACCGGTGAGATGCTGCGCAAGCGTCCGGAAATGGCAGAAGATGGCTATGCAGTCGATGATATCGTCAAGGGCAAAGTGTTAATGGCCAAATACTCTCGCTACATGCAACAGGTTGCCAGGGAAGACCCTGCCCTGATTGAAGAACTCGCTGAAGTCGGGTGTCGTTTTACCCACCATAGCTCCATTGCGCCCACCGGAACAATTAGCCTTTCACTTGCCAACAATGCAAGCAACGGTATTGAGCCAAGCTTTGCCCACCACTACTCCCGCAACGTGATTCGCGAAGGCAAGAAGTCTAAAGAAAAGGTCGATGTCTATTCGTTTGAACTACTCGCATACCGGGCAATGGTCAATCCAGATGCACAACCTTACACCGAAGATGCAGATAAAAAGCTACCGGGATACTTTATGACAGCCGATGACATCTCCCCCATGCAGCATGTGGATATTCAGGCGGCTGCGCAGAAATGGATCGATTCATCTATTTCAAAAACAGCCAATGTGCCAACAGACTATCCATTCGAAGATTTTAAGGATATCTATCTTTATGCCTATGAAAGTGGCTTGAAGGGCTGTACAACTTTCCGCTTCAACCCTGAAGCATTCCAGGGTGTACTGGTGAAAGAAGCCGACCTTGAAAACACGACCTATCAATTCACTCTGGATGATGGTCAGGTGGTAGAAGTGAAAGGAAATGAGGAAATAGAGTATGACGGCGAAATGCATTCCGCCGCCAATCTCTATGATGCAATGAAAGAGGGATATTACGGCAAATTTTGATGCCTACTGTCCGGATTAGCGACAAAAAAGCGTTACAAAATCACAAAAGAAGAATAAAATAACTGTTATTATATACAGTATAAATTTGACCCCACGGGAGAAGCGGGATCGAAGCAGAGGAGAAACTAATGTCTATCAAAATTGAAAAGAAGATCGTTGACTACAACATTAAGAAAGAAATTGTTGAAGAGCCAACAGGCCCCGTCAGGGAGTTAATGCACGAAGACGTTGCTCGACCTGATGAACTAAAGGGGTATACCTACAAAATAAAGACCCCGCTTTCAGACCATGCCATGTATGTGACCATCAACAACATTGTGCTGAATACGGGTACAGAACATGAGCAGGAATTCCCATTTGAGGTGTTCATTAACTCCAAAAATATGGAGCAGTTTCAATGGATTCTAGCGCTGACGCGCGTTATCTCTGCCGTATTTCGCAAGGGCGGCGATGCGACCTTCCTTGTTGAAGAAATGAAACAGGTGTTTGATCCCCAGGGTGGATATTTCAAAAAAGGTGGGCGATTCATGCCCTCGCTTGTTGCGGAGATTGGGGACGTCCTGGAAACGCACATGCGTAAGATGGGGTTGATTGAAGATGAAGAATTAAGCGATGCCCATAAGGCGCTGATCGCAGAAAAAAGAGCTGCACTAGAAGGTGGCGCAGCTAATGCAGATGATGCGGGAACAAGTTTTCCCCCAGGCTCCGAACTCTGCAAGAAGTGCAACACTGTTGCTATGGTCATGATGGATGGTTGCATGACCTGTCTGAATTGCGGCGATAGCAAGTGTGGTTAGTGCGCGCCAACGGACGAGTACAGGGCAATACCGGTAGATGAAGGTATATCTGGATCAGTTAGCCCAAATCCTGGAAAGCGGCGTTCGAAGAGATGATAGAACCGGCGTCGGTACCCTCTCCTGTTTCGGGTTAAATGCACGCTACAACATGGCAGACGGCTTTCCGGCAGTCACCACCAAGAAGCTGGCATGGAAAGTCATGTCCTCGGAGCTACTCTGGTTCATTTCAGGTTCTAACAACATTAACGATCTGAAACAAATCTACAAAAACAACAAGATCTGGGATGCAAACTATCAGGACTATTTGAAGCGAACAGGTCAGGATACCAACGATGGCAGTATGGGGCGAGTTTATGGCGCCCAATGGCGAAGTTGGCGGACAGTAGACGGCCGAAAGATCGATCAACTGCAAGATGCCATTGACACGATTAAGAGTAACCCGGATTCACGTCGTATCATTGTCAATGCCTGGAACCCAGGAGAAGCAGATGCAAACCAGGTCGCACTACCGCCCTGCCATTCCTTCTTTCAGTTCTATGTTGCAAACGGCAAACTCTCCCTGCAGATGTACCAACGCTCGGCAGATATGTTCCTGGGCGTTCCCTTTAACATTGCATCCTATTCGCTGTTACTGCACATGATCGCAAAAATCACCCATCTCACCCCGGGTGAGTTTGTTCACACAATTGGTGATGCGCACATCTATTTGGATGCGATAGAGCAGGTAAAAACACAGATCGCCAGAACGCCCATGCCCCTACCCACCCTCGAACTTATCGACCGTGAATACAAAGACATTAATAGTTTTAAGATGGAAGATTTTGCGCTGCGCGACTACAGTTGCCACGATGCCATCAAGGCGAAAATGGCCGTCTAGGACATTTCACAAGGCCATTTCACAAGAACAGCCCACAAGAACAGCTCACAAGAACTAGCTAGTGATGATCCGGGTTCTTCTCAAGAAATGCTGCTTTTTGTTCGGCGCTCGCAGGCGTCTGATATTTCTGCTTCCACTCGCTATAAGGCATGCCATAGATAATTTCCCTGGCCTCTTCATAATCAAGCTCAATTCCTTTATCCTCTGCCGCCGCTCGATACCACTTGCTAATGCAGTTTCTGCAAAAGCTGGCGAGATTCATCAGGTCAATGTTCTGCACGTCCTTGTTGTCGTCCAGATGTTGTAGAAGACGCCGAAAAGCGGCGGCCTCAATTTCGGTTTGAGTTTCCTGTTCCACTGAATTTGTCCTTTATGGGTACTTGTGGGCAAAGTACATGATTGGAAAGAAAAATGCACAACCAGATAAAATTCAAAGCCGGACAGAAATGGATCAGCAATGCCGAACCTGACCTCGGCATGGGCCGGGTACAGAGTATGGAACACCGGCAAGTCACCATCTATTTCGATTTGGTGGAAGAAGAGCGAACCTATGCGCGACAAGAGGCTCCTCTTACGCGCGTCAAATTCACCTCCGGAGACGAGATCAAGACACGCGCAGGTTCCATCGTGGAGGTACTTGAGGCAATAGAGGAAGATAGCCTTTACACCTATCGATGTTCTGATGCCGGTACAGTGGTATTCATTCATGAAACAGAACTAGACCCAAACGTTCGCTTTAACAAACCGGAAGAACGCCTCTTCACACACCAGATCGATGACAATCGCTGGTTCAATCTCCGTTACCACTCTCTGGAGAGGATAGCGCACCTGGCGACCACTCAATCACGGGGACTATATGGCGCCAGGGTGTCACTTATTCCACATCAACTCTATATCGCCAGTGAAGTCGCCAGTCGATTCGCACCCAGGGTGCTGCTTGCAGATGAGGTCGGCCTGGGCAAGACCATCGAAGCCGGTCTTATTATTCATCAACAGCTACAGACAGGAAGGGCAAGCCGCATACTGGTCGTGGTCCCACCTGCTCTCACCTTTCAATGGTTCGTTGAAATGATTCGACGATTTAATCTGCAATTTACAGTGTTGGATGAAGAGAGATGCCAGCAGATCAGCGCGGATAATTCGCCACTGGTTGAGGATGAGGACGATGAAAGTCAAGAAGAACGGCTTGAACCAGAAGATACATCCAGCCTGCAAAACCCTTTCCATGCACAACAGCTAGTCTTGTGCTCACTGGACCTCTTCACCGAAAACAGCAAACGCCTTAATCAGGCAGTAGACAGTCGATGGGATCTTATCGTTGTCGATGAAGCCCATCATCTGAAATGGACCCCCGAGGCAGCAAGTGAAGAATACATGGCAATCGAAGCGCTATCAGCAGCATCGACCGGTCTGTTGCTGCTCACCGCGACACCTGAACAACTCGGCAGAACAGGTCACTTCGCCCGGCTGCGGCTACTCGATCCGCATCGATATCACGACTACGATGCATTTCTTGCCGAGGAGTCAACATTTGAAAGTGTTGCTGATGCTGTCAATTCACTTCTAACGGGCAAGGACGAAGTAAAATCTGAAGCTCGCAAGGCTATCATCAGCTTATTAGGCACTTCAGACGAAAGAACCGATGATCAGCTGATGGCGTCCCTACTCGACCGGCATGGAACGGGTCGTGTGCTCTTTAGAAATGTGCGTTCATCGGTTAAAGGGTTTCCGCAGAGGAAGGCGGTTCCGGTTCCCCTCCATTTGCCAGAGGAATACAAAACAAAGGAATCCTGGTTCCCTGAAGTCGAGTTTGGTGATTGGACGAGCTTTGATACCAGAGTTAAATGGCTAATTGAAACGCTCTCTGATGCCAGTGATAAGTTTCTAGTTATCTGCGCCCATCAACAAACTGCCATCGCCCTGGAACACCACATCAAGAATCGCACCACTATCCGCTCGACTGTATTCCATGAGGGAATGGATCTTGTGGCAAGGGACCGGTCTGCCAACTATTTTTCAGATACCTACAAAGGTGCACAGGTCATGATTTGTTCGGAAATCGGCAGCGAGGGACGGAATTTTCAATTCGCCAGCAATCTCGTGTTATTTGACCTACCGCTGGGTCCTGATCTACTGGAACAACGAATTGGTCGGCTTGATCGCATCGGTCAGAAAAATGACGTCACCCTCTACATTCCCTATTTCGAAAACGCTAAGAATGAAAATTTGTTTCGCTGGTATCACGAGGCAATGGATCTTTTTTCAGAGCCTAACCCTGTCGGGCAAAATTTGTTCGATGAATTATTTGCCAAATTTTCAGAATCGACTGATCTTACAGCCTTCCTTTCGTCCGCCCGGGAGTCTAATTTAACGCGTCTGGAAAATATGAGCCGCGGTCGAGACAGGCTGCTGGAACTCAATTCCCACCAGCCAGATAGGTCCGCACGAATCGTCGAAGATATTTTATCCGAAGATGCCAGCGAACTTCTCCAGCAATATATGGAACTGTCATTCGAGGTATTTGGCCTGGAATCAGAACCCCTTGGAGACGGTGTTTTCAATGTAAAGCCCACAGAGACCATGGTGCGCAACACCTCGGTGAGTCTGGAAACCCAAGGCCACTCACATTATCCGGAACTGCCAGAAGAAGGCGTCCTGATAACTTATAACCGGGCAACCGCTCTGACCCGTGAAGATGTCAGCTTCTTCACCTGGGAAAACCCCATGGTACAGCAAGCACTGGATGTCATTCTTTCCGATGTGACAGGCAACAGCGCGATGATTGTCATCAAACATCCCGATTTCAAGGCAGGTACCCTGCTTCTGGAATCGCTCCATGTGGTTAACTGCATTGCCCCGGCAGAAATCATGTCGGATCGGTTTATGCCACCGCAAGTTCTTCGCTCACTGATCAACCCTGACCTACAGGATATTTCCACAGACATAAGGTTTAATGAATTTAGAGAGCCTCTAAAAGTACCCGCAGACACGCTGCGTAAAATACTCGATTCCCAGGTCAAGGGAATAAACAATATGCTCGCATCAGCAAGAACGATCGCGACGGAAAAACTGGACGCAATAAAGGTGAAGGGCCAACAGAAAATGGAATCGGACCTGGACATGGAAATTGAGCGACTTCAACAATTGATGTTGGTGAACAATAATGTCAGAGCGGAGGAGCTGGAATTCCTGCAACATCAGAAAGAAGCACTTCATCGCGCCATTGAACAGACCAGCATGCGACTGGATGCATTACGTATTCTCGTTTGCGCTTGAGTGCCTATGCTTGAAGTTCTGTGACTGGGACGCCTCAACTTCTTCGGTGGTCGCCTCTCTTGCTTCCAGCACACATATTTCAAAGTTAAATGTCACACCGGCAAGTGGGTGATTGGTATCAATTGTCACTGAGTTTTCGTTGACTTCCATGACCCTGGCAACTTCAGTCGCATCACCGGAACCCACCTGAAACACCATCCCGGCTTCAAGATCATCCACTTCAAACATGTCCTTGGTGACAGTGCGAACAAGGGAGCGTTGCGAGTGCCCATAGGCGTCGCCTGGTTCTATGGTGACAGAAAACTCGTCACCTGCACTTCGACTCGCCAATGCCTTCTGTAATCCGATGATGGTATTGTTGTCCCCTTCGACAAACGAAAGCGCTTCACTTCCGTCCGAGGAATCAACAATTTCACCACTTTCATTACGAATGGCATAATCAAACTTATAAAATCGAGGCATTTCTAATTTCCAGAAACCAATTGAGTCAGGAGCGTTTTCCAGGCTGGACGTTGCTGGCCCCATGATATCG
Source organism: uncultured Pseudomonadales bacterium (assembly GCA_964489485.1). Taxonomy (GTDB): domain Bacteria; phylum Pseudomonadota; class Gammaproteobacteria; order Pseudomonadales; family Azotimanducaceae. The sequence continues at coordinate 20,207 of CAZAZB010000006.1, forward strand.
AATCTATAGGCTGGTCTGCTACCCGGTCAGGTTCCCTGGCGATACTGACAATCAGCTCAACTGCGTCAGCCGGATTTTGATATCGATTTGTCTCAGGGACATATTCTGGATAGGAGAGCCCATCTGGCACCACGGGTACACAACCAGATGCCATGGCTTCCTGTATGGAAAGACCCTGAAATTCGTGATGCGCTGTCGATAAAACGCAGTGGCTAGACGCCAGCAGATCCAGATACTCAGCCCGACCCTGCACGAACCCCAGCTGGCCAAGGCAGTTTCGACGTCGCAGTATTTCAACAATTTCCTGCATCACAGACGGTACAGACCGGAATTGTTGACCCACCAGGTGCAGCTTGAACTCGATTTTTGACGCGAGCAGACCCAGCACAATGACCTTTAAATCATCCACGCCCTTATCGTATTCCCAGCGATGATTCCACACGATTGAAAAAGGATCCTTCTTTCTTGCGGAACAAAAACACTCATCACCCAGGGGTACAGGCAAAACAATTGTCTTTTCCTGTAAGGCATCAACAATGCCCGCGGGCACATGGTCAGGCATTCGATGGAGCATTGCAGTCACGCCTTCAAAAAAACTATCCCGATTAAACAAGGAATTGAATGCAAGGTAATCGGCGGCAATCGCTGAATACAAACTGGTCATCTGTTTCTCGATCCTATGTTCAGCTATTTGTTCCTTTTTGGTCGATGCAGGATAGGCAAACTGATTTTCATGAAAATAGAGCAGAGAGGGTATCGGTGCGATGTTGGCATTCATCCCTTTTAACGCTGATAAATCAGTCATGGATGTTGCAATGAGGATATCGAAAGATTGACCTAACCTCGCATCATGCGCCATCGTCAGGCTGTTACCTCTGAATCGCCAGCTAAAGTATCTTGGTGGCAATACAACCTCAGTGACGTCAATTTCAGGGAATTGTGTCACGATACCTTCTCGCCAATAGCGATGACTCATGGCATCGTAGGGAGAAAGGAGCAGTGCCGTGGTGGGTAATTGATCTGACATTCAGTTCGCAAAACCTGGTTTACTTCTGCGCCTATAGTACCGCTATTCCCACGGCTTCTGTAGAATAGCGCTATTAATTGAAAACCAATGATTGAAAAATGAGGATCAATAGAATGGCAGCAATGGTAGTAGTCGGCGCGGGGCAAGCAGCAGGACAAGCAGCAGCAAGCCTGCGTCAGGGCGGATATGAGGGTGAAATCATCATGCTTGGTGACGAGGCCCACCCCCCCTACCAACGCCCTCCTCTCTCCAAGCAATATCTTTCCGGCGAGCATGGTCTGGAAAAGGTTTATGTCAGACCGGAAAAGTTTTACAACGATAGAAATATAGACCTGCGCACCAATGTCACTGTGAGCAAAATAGATCCCACGAAGAAGACAGTAACGACGTCCGGAGGAGAAAGTGTCGAATATGAAAAGTTACTTATCGCAACGGGAAGCCGGCCACGAAAGTTAACGATTACAGGCAGCGACCTGAAGGGCATCCATTATCTGCGGACTATTGCCGATGTGGATGGTATTGCAGAAGCCATGAAGACTGCAAAAAGCCTGTGCATTGTCGGTGGCGGCTATATCGGACTGGAAGTCGCCTCAGTTGCCGTGGTCGCGGGCCTGGAAGTCAATGTCCTGGAAATGGAAGACCGGATACTGCAACGGGTTACCACACCGGAAATGAGCGACTTCTATCATCAGCTACATACCGCCCGGGGCGTGCATGTCCACGTTAATACTGGCTGTTCAGGCTTCGAAGGTGATAGTGATGGCAATGTCCAGAAGGTGCTGTGCGGTGATACAGCCATCGATGCTGACCTGGTGATTGTCGGCATCGGCATCATCACCAATATTGAACTCGCCACCGAGGCGGGTCTGGATTGCGATAATGGTATCCTGGTGGATGATCACTGCCGCACGTCTGACCCAGACATTTACGCCGCAGGCGATTGCACAAACCACCCCAACCCTATTTTGAATCGGCGGCTCAGGCTGGAGTCCGTTCCCAATGCCATGGACCAGGCACGAACGGCCACTGCCAATATGCTCGGCGGCGATGTGGTCTATTCAGCCGTACCCTGGTTCTGGTCAGATCAATACGAGCTCAAACTCCAAATGGTTGGCTTCTCTTCTGATGGAGATACCCAGGTACTACGCGGGGACAAGGAAGCGAATAAATTTGCAGTCTTCTATTTGAAAGAAGGTGCAGTCGTCGCCGTGGACGCGGTTAATAGTCCCAGAGAGTTTATGGTCGCCAAACAACTCTATGGCAAACAGGTAGATGCAGGGCACCTGGCTGATCTGGAATTCGACCTGAAGACTCTGTTAAAAAAGTAAGGATCGAAAAGGCCAGGTACCGGACCGGCGAGTCCTGGTAGCTAAACTGCGCTAACTGGATGGCTATCGGCATTGCCAACTGCATTGTTGTTATTCGCGCTGTTAATGAGAAGTTCCTCTCGCAACATGCTGGGTGATTGCCCAAACAGCCGTCTGCAGGCACGACTGAAATTGCCCGCATCCTGATATCCTAATCTGTGGCTGATATCGTTGAATGGCATCTGCGGGTCCTGTAGAAGGTGAAGAATTTGCGTCTTCAATAAATTATCCCTGATCCCTTGAAAAGTGCAATTTCCGGCTTTCAATTTTCGAATCAAGGTTCTCTTTGAGATGCCCATTAGTTGGGCGACCTTGTCCGCATCCGGAATTCTGGTATCCGGATCAGATTGCTTCAATCTTAATTGGTAAGCGTCATTCAGGATGTTCCTGACCTGCACAAGCGTTTCGTTTTCCTTGCGCGCAGCGAGTATCGCCTCGCACTGGGCAATGCTTGACTGGTAGACGGCATCATTACGAAATGCCGAAACCACCATCGCTACCGACCCCGGCACTTCAAGCATCAGCTTTTCAACACCGAATACATACCCACCATGAATCCAGCGGCTATAGTGGTGACTATTTTCAGGTTCATCATAAGGGAACCGCCACAAGGTAGGCGTAGAACTCGCACCAACGGATTCAATATAGGTTTGAAAGACCATACAAAGGGTTTCACACACCCTCTGGGACTGAAACAGCCGACCGGGATTTTGATCTCTCATGGTTCCGGGGCCCTGATCCAGTGCCGGATCAATCCCCTGTTGATCATCGACCTCAAAGGTAATATGAACCGCCTCATGAACCATATTGATATCACAATAGGTCAGTGGTGATCGCGTGCTGACATATTGTGCAAGCAGGACAAGTCCATCTTTCACAGTGGGTGCGGACATGGCCCCGAAGCCAAGCACACCATGGCTGGCAATGCCTAATCGGTCCCCAAAACTAAAACCCCAGTCCGGTTGCTGGTTCCAGTTGGCATAACGGTCAAGTATCGAGAGGTAATCGCTATAGGAAAAATATTCTTCTTTTTCAAGCACTTCAAGCTGTATGTTAAGACCTGACAAGAGGTTTTCTCCCTGGATCAGAGCATCCCGGATCATCATCACAGCATAGGCAGTTGGCATTTTCAGGGAAGTTTCAGGCACAGATCACCAAAAGGCATGTCACTTTATGACAAGCATACTGGCACCTATCGCAATTCGCAACAACAACCATCGCCGCTATGATGGCGCTCTCACTATGATCGATATCACCACCAGATCGAAAACCAACCCACTTTAAGGAGGAATCTCTTAATGCCAACAGTGAAGTTCATCGAGCACAATGGTACCGAACATGTCGTAGAAGGAACTATGGGTGACAGCCTAATGATTGTCGCAACCGGTAATCTGGTACCGGGAATTGACGCCGATTGTGGCGGAGAATGTTCGTGTGCAACTTGCCATGTACTGGTAGATCCAGCGTGGCTCGCAAAAACAGGAGAAGTCACAGACGCAGAGAGCGCCATGCTCGATCTAAATCCTGATCGCGCAGAAAACTCTCGCCTGAGTTGCCAGATTCCTCTAACACAAGACCTTGATGGCATCGTGATCCAACTGCCAGAGTTTCAATACTAGAAGTTTCAGGACCAAACATACTTATTCGGAATCGTTTGCTCGAATCATAAACTGATGACCGAAAACCCTTTATTGAGGAGAAAGTTATGAGTGAAGCAGCAATAGAAAAATTAGATCTCGCCTCCGCGGACCCCTGGTCTGTACCCTTGGATGAGATCAACATGAGCGACCCGACCCTGTTCCAGACAGATACTCTCTGGGGCTACTTCGAGAGATTGCGCAAAGAAGATCCTGTCCACTACTGCAAGGAAAGCATGTTTGGACCCTACTGGTCGTTAACCAAATTTAACGACATCATGCAGGTGGACAAGAATCACGCGTTATTCTCTTCAGATCCTGGTATTACGCTTCCCGATCGCCAGGAAGATTTTAAGACGCCGAATTTCATTTCAATGGACCCACCCAAGCATGATGTTCAACGCAAAGCGGTCACGAATGTCGTCGCACCTTTTAATCTGGCGAAGATGGAGTCAATCATCCGTGAGCGAGTCGAAACCATCCTGGACAGCCTGCCTGTTGATGAGCCATTCAACTGGGTCGATCTCGTTTCCGTTGAACTCACCACGCAAATGCTCGCAACACTATTCGATTTTCCCTTTGAACAAAGACGCAAGCTGACCTACTGGTCAGACATGGCAACCAGCGGTGAACTGGCAGGCGGACCAACCCCTGAACCTGTTCGTCGTGCCGCGCTGATGGAGTGTCTGGAAGTGTTCACAGGACTCTGGAATGAACGAATCAACAACGATCCGAGTGAAGACATCGACCTGATCTCCATGATGGCGCACAACCCGGATACGCAGAACATGGACCCAATGGAATACCTGGGTAACCTGATCTTACTTATCGTTGGTGGCAATGACACCACACGAAATTCCATGACGGGTGGCGTGTTATTCCTGAACCAGTTTCCAGCAGAGTATGACAAGCTTCGGGCAAACCCGGGATTGATTCCCAAAATGGTTCCGGAAATTATCCGTTACCAGACACCGCTCGCCTATATGCGAAGAACAGCCATGGAAGATACGGTCATTGGTGGCAAAAACATCAAGAAGGGTGACAAGATTGTGATGTGGTATGTCTCTGGTAATCGCGATGAGGAAGTCATTGAGAAGGCTGATGAATTTATCATCGACCGGGCGAATCCACGTCATCATTTGTCTTTCGGATTCGGCATCCACCGATGCATGGGTAATCGTCTTGCAGAAATGCAATTGCGAATCGCATGGGAAGAAATTCTCAAACGTTTCAAGAATGTCGAGGTCGTCGCTGAGCCTGAGCGCGTTCAATCCAGTTTCGTCAAAGGCTATTCCGAACTGATGGTGCGGGTACATCCCCACTAGCAAACAGTTGACTGGGATAGTTGGGTAAAGTAGTTGGTTGTAGATCCTGCCGTTTTTGGCGGGTTCTACATTCCAACTAAATTTTTAGATCTCTTTTTTCATTCCGCCCTTATCGCCATGGATTAGGGTGACATTGAAGGTGCAGGTGCTTTGACACTGGGTCGTCACCTTAACCACATTTGCCTCGCCGGCAAAGGCAAGGGAAGTGGACATGGCCAGAAGAAGAAACATAACGCGTTGCATTGCGCTAGCCTACGACACCTGGGATGCTTCATCCACTGATTCATCCACTGATTCATCCATTGATTCATCCATTGAGTCGCCAGCCAGTTTGCTGACAGATAATTTGGATTCGACAGTAAAATTGTTTAGAGTCCACGCCAATGATCTGAACTCTGGCCATTGGGCAACCCCCATAACGTCCGATCCGAACTAGCCACAAAAACCAGCCACAAATACAAACCACGAAAACGAACCATGCGGCGTTTTAAT
>CAZAZB010000007.1:0-24991 GCA_964489485.1 uncultured Pseudomonadales bacterium
GAATAGGTAGCCATCAGTATGTTGCCACCTCCGTCATCATAATATGGGTCGGACCAGAAGGGTCTTCCACGTTGCTGTGCACCTGAAAACCATTGTTGGTCGGCATATTGGTAATTTTTGTCAGCCAGGTTTGAATACTCCACAACACCATTAGATGGTCTGAAATAGTAGGGGGAATAACCACGTTTCGAGCTTGACCTGCCAGGATCTATTGCGATGGCGCCGCCATAGATATTCTTGTTGGTGCTAATCGTATTCCTTAACAAATCTTGAAGTTCCTCTTCAGGCTTATTCGAAAATCGCGTGACATTAGCGAGCATATCGGTAGACTTTTTGATGCCATCCAGAATAGAGATTAAATCTTGCACACCTGTGATGACTGCATCGTTTATCTCCAGATGAGATTCGCTGATAATTTGTTTTCTCAAGGTGCTGTAGTTGTAGGAAATTGCGAGCAGGAATATCACTGCGACCGAAGAGCCGATGCCGAACATCAATTGAAGTTGGATGGGCCAGTCTGAGAATATCTTCATAGGTTGACTCTAGAATAGAGGACAGTATGACGTTGGCTGAGGATAATTCTAATTTTTTGTCTCAGAGTCAAGTATCAGTATAAGAATTCAGTGAGGAAGGTAGGACAATGAAAAAAAAGGCGCACTCTATGAGCTGTCAATTTGTTTTTTTGTGCGGTTTGAGTGACAGTGACTTCCCGCTTGCCAAGGCTAGCAGAGAGGAATTTACAGCAGCAAGGCAGCTGATCAATGTTAGTCGATTTTGATATCTATCTCATAGGCAGAAATACGAGCGCGGTGTTTAACCAGTGACATGTAGGCCGGCCTTCGTAACTCCAGGCGAGCCGGCTTCGCCGGGTCACCGTCTTTAGCGGGTTTCTCTTCTTTCCACTTAATACCGATAGCACCAGTCGTGTCGTTACCATCTTTTTTATCGATAAATGCAGGACCTCCACCAGGTGCTTGAACGCCAGAAATATTAAGTAGCGCAATCCAACCGACAGCATCTGAAGGTGCTGATGCAGGTATTCCTATTGCCACTAGTGTCTTGTCTTTTGCAAAAACGTTGCTGGCAGCCCGAACTGCCTCCTCGAAGTTGGCGGCGACCCTGGCCATGTTAGCAGTCTCTATATAACTCCTATAAGCCGGTATTGCTAGCGCTGAAAGCACGCTAATCACGCCAATCACAATCATCAATTCTATGAGCGTGAACCCTGAGGATGTTTTTCTGTGTGATCTCATTGTGGGCTATCCGGCTCGTGTTCGTTCCTTGAACACCTCCCGAAGTTCATGCAGATTGTCCATGACCACTGCAAGTTCATCATTTGGACGCAATTTGCGATTGTAATCAAAATTACCCAATTTTAGCTCATTGATAACTGCAGTGATCGCAACGAGTGGACCTGCGATGCGGTGGCTGATCATCAAAGCAAAGATGAACGATGTGATGGCAAAGGCAACAAAGCCCAGCAAGGAAATTTCACCGACCTGGAACATTTGTTCAGTTATTTTTGATTGCGCGGTATGGTCTGTGACAACACTATTATTCATAATGTAGCGGACTACCGACATTTTGTAATAAACCCCTAGGCCGGTTGAACAGATGATGAAAATTCCCGCTGTTATATAGTAATAGGTTAACTTGAGTTGAAATTTTGGGGTCAGCAGAAAATTTGACAATCTTCTGTTATCTATACTCACGATTCTTTCCTGGTGTTTGCTTCTTTGTTTCATGGTATTGCATGCATCATGCCAACTAGATTAGAACCGTTTTCATTGACCAATCAGTCAAATAGCGGATGAACTAACCCGCACCTTTGGGCGTTCAGTGACCCTTTTTGTTCTGGTTGACGCAGGGAGTCACATCAACAGTTGGCCTGCCTGATGGTCATGGGGAGAACTTGGCACTCGAAAAGAGCCTGGTGTTAGCGTGCGATAGCGATAACTTTGCCCATTTTTTAGAAATAACACTCAACCACGCGACTACAATGAAAACACAAGCCTGGCATTCTCACCCAGTACGGCTTGCTGTTGTTCCGGCCTAAGATGCTTGACCGAATCCCTGATGAGTGTGGGCGCCGCTAGTGTTGAATCAATATGTGGATAATCAGATCCCCACATTATCCTGTCTTCTCCAACGAGATCCAGCATGGCACCTATGGTTCTTTCTTCAGGCTCGGCGACGAAATAGCAGTTTCTTCTTATGTAATCGCTTGGTTTCAATTTGAGCGGTGAAGGAACAATTTCCTTGAATACATCTGCTTTCTCATCAAGACGGTCCATCAGGTAAGCCGCGTAGCCACATCCCGCTTCGACACTGATAATCTTGAGTGTTGGAAAACGATCGTAAACGCCGTCGACAACGAGTGATGCCATTGCTGGTATCAATTGACCGGTTGCGCCTAATCCAAATGAAAAGACAGGACCGGGGCTGGTTTCCTGCCAGGCAGAAAAAGGCGCGGCAGAACCGCCAAACCTAACAACCACATGCAGGCAACCGGGTGCATGGGCATCAACACAGAGTTGCCAGATGGGATCGAAGTGCGTGTCGCCTGGCCTCTTGCCAGAGACTACTTCTGGCGGGACGAAGACGCCCTTGAAGCCCTGTTTGAATCGTAACGCAAGCTCGGCGGTTGCCGCATCAACGTCATGCCAGTTGATAATTGCAATGGGCACTACACGGTTTGAATCTTCAAAGGTTTCTTTCTGCCAGTTGTTGTATGCCCGGCAATAGGCCGAACCAAGTTCATGATCAGCTATGGGAAAAGGCAGGATACCGATGGTTGGGAACAAGACCCCATGAGTCACCCCCCAATCATCGAGCAATGATGTTCGTGCAGCACTTTCGTAGCTGGCAGGTGGACAGCCATCCATATATTGTTTACGACCGGCAAAAACTTCGCTGCGAGGTAGGTTTGCTCCGCCCAGCCCTGCTAGTACGCCTGTTAGTATGGTTTCCCCACCAATAACCAAGGATTCAACACCATTTGTTGTTTCTATCCTGATGGCTCTGGACTTGTATTTATCTTCAAGATACTCGCTCCAAAGGTCAGGAGGTTCCATGACGTGAGAATCGCAATCGACCACGAGAGGTTTTACTGACGCGAATTTGTTCATTTTCCAGTGACTACCTTTAGCAAGATTTTAAAGTAGGGACCATTGGATACTCTTCGGAATCCAATCCATGAGGCTGACCTCATCTCTCTGATAGAGCAGATGCCTGAGCCCGTTTTAATGGTTTCAGTAGATAGTCCATCACAGTTTTTTCACCTGTGATGATATCTACAGTTGCGATCATTCCAGGAATGATCGGTAGTGGGTTTTCTTCAGTCCCCAGATGATTGTCGTTTGTTCGCACCTGAATTTTGAAGTAGTGTTCTCCGGTTTCGTCAGTGATTGTATCCGCACTGATCAATTCCAGAACAGAATCCAGTCCACCGTATATAGAAAAGTCGTATGCAGTGAGTTTGACAGACGCTTTTTGCCCAGGATGAATAAAGGCGATATCAGCGGGTCGGATTTTCGCCTCGATGAGCAAGGTATCATTTGCCGGAACAATTTCGATTAGATCCATGCCGGGTTGAATGACGGCGCCAACGGTATTGACCAGAACTTGTTTCACTGTACCCTCGACGGGTGACTGCACATCTGTTCTGTTCACTCGGTCGGCAAGTGCAATGTTGGATATTTTAATTCGATTGAGCTGATTCTTGGTTTCGTTTAACTCGGTTTGTGAAGCGCTGACAAACTGCTGTTCACGCTCTTCCAATTTCTCAAGTGCTTCTGCAATGACTGATTCGGCTTTCAGGATAGAGAGCCCGGTGACCTCCAGCCTTCCTTGTGATTCGTTAACGGCCGCCTCCAATCGAAGCAATTCAACGCGTGATACCGCGCCGGTTTCTACCAGCGGCTTGGTCAATGATAACTCTTCTTCTGAAAGAGCAGCGTTACGCGCGAGTTTGTTTGCCTCGGCATTGAGTTCGGCAAGCGCCTGAGTGTGTTGGGTGAGTTGTTGATTTAGAATGTCCAGCGTCGAACTTAGTTCTTCTTGCCGCGATTGGTAGAGATTCAGTTCATCGTTAATAACATCAGATTGGTCGGCAGGAAAATCGTTCGGAGTTTCAAAAGGCTGGCCGGAGATTTCTGCTTTAAGTCTGGCGATTCTCGCCCTGAGCGCATGGGAACTCATTTTCCCTTCATTATAGGATGACGCGAAACGTGTATCGTCCATTCGGATAAGGCTTTGTCCCTTATTTACCCGATCACCAGCACTGACGAGTACTTCCGCCAGGATGCCGCCTTCGAGGTTTTGTATGACCTGTATCTGGCTGGAAGGAATGACTCGTCCGGTGGCGTGGGCCACCTCATCCAGCCTGGCAAAGTTGGCCCAGACAATGGCAATGATGACGAATGCGAGGCTGACCCACAATATTGAATGCGAGGCGATAGGAAGTGACTCAACTTCGGCAGCATAGGTGTCCGGCATAAAAGCAATGTCTTCTTTTTTCACCATGCTAGGAACCTCCGGACGCCAGCATTTTTAACACCTCATCTTTTGGGCCATCTGCAACCAATTGCCCGTTGTTCAAAACCAGAAGCCTGTCAACGAGAGACAACATTGAACTCTTATGAGTAACCAGGAGGAGGGTTCGGTTCTGAATGTAGGTCGTAAAGCGATTCACGAAAGCAAGCTCTGTTGTGTTGTCCATGGCATTCGTTGGTTCGTCCAGTAAAATGATAGGGGCATGGCTAACGAGGGCCCGGGCGATGGCGATGCCCTGGCGCTGACCACCAGAAAGATTGCTGCCACGTTCGCCGACCATCAAATCAAAACCTTCTGGATGCTCATTAAGAAACAGGCTAATACCGGCAAGTGTCGCAGCATCCAGTACGGCGGCATCATCGCTAAGCGGAGTCCCAAGAACAATATTTTCTCTTACTGTTGCACTGAAGAGTGTAATGTCCTGTGCCACATAACTGATGTTCTTGCGCAGGTCAGTCGGGTCCAGCTGATTGATATCTGTTCCGCTGACGAGAAGATTGCCACTATTCATGTCATAGAAATTCATGATGAGTTTTTGAAGCGTACTCTTACCGGAACCGGTCTTCCCGATGATGCCAACTTTTTCACCTGCAGTGATTTTGAATGAGACATCATTCAGTGCCGGAAGCTTTTGATCAGGGTAATTAAAGGTGACATTCCGGAATTCGATGTCGCCGGTGATATTGGCGCGATGCAGGAATTTTCGTCCCTCCGGGCGTTCTACTGGCAGGTTCATGACACGATTGATTGCTTGATAGGCTGTAATGGAATGGTGGTAGCGAGTCAGTATGCTTGCTACCTGGGACATGGGCGCAAGGCACCTGCCGGTTAATATAGTGCAGGCAATGAGCCCGCCGACAGATAGATTTCCATCCATAATGGCATAAACACCCAGGATGACGATTGCCACCGTGCTGAGTTGTTGGATGATCTGTGCAATATTGATTGTAGACAAAGAAAGGAAGCGGGACTTTAATGCCAGCCTTGCGATTCGGGCATTGACGGATTCCCATGCATGCTGCATCACGCCTTCTGCCCTTGCGCCTTTGATCGTGTCCAGTGCACTCAGTGTTTCGATGAGCATGGCGTGTTTCTTGGCGGATTCAGCAAAGGACTTCTGGATAAGTGCCTGAAGTGGTTTCTGAAAAATCATGCCAACGATGATAATGAGCGGAATTGCGGTGGCAGGAACGATAGCAAGGACACCACCTATGCTGTATATCAAAAGGATAAATAAGATGACGAAAGGGAGGTCGATGATCGCGATTAATGTTGTTGAGGTAAAAAATTCACGGAAGGTATCGAACTCCTGAAGATTGTTGGCAAAACTTCCGACCCGCTGGGGTCTTGCATCCATTTTTATGTCCAGTACACGAGAGAAGGTTTTAGCTGAAAGCAAAATGTCTGCTCGCTTGCTGGCTGCATCAATAAAGTATCCGCGAAGAGATTTCATCACAAGGTCAAAGAGATAAACGATACCCACACCAGAGGCAAGCACCCATAGAGTTTCCATGGCCTGATTGGGAACGACCCGGTCATATACATTCATCACAAATAATGGTGTGACCAGAGCAAACACATTAATGAGGAGGGAGGCAACCAATACCTCTCCATAGAGTCCACGAGACCTTTTGATGGTTTCCCAGAACCAGTGAGAGCCCTTGTCCGGTAAATCAGATTCATCCCCGGCATTGTAGACAGACTTCAGATAAAGACATTGTCCGGTGTAGGCTGTCTCCAGAGACGCAAGATCGATTTCCTCGGTTGATTCCTGTTCGCCCGGGTAGATAACCTTTGCCTTGTGTTCGTTCTTTTCGAGCAGAATACAGCACGCATTGTCATTGAGAATTAAGGCAACAGGCAGAACAAGGTGCGTAATTTCGTCCAGCTTGCGCGTCACATGAACAGCATCGAATCCTGCTCGTTCAGCGGCCCGGACAAATAGAGGGGGCGTTAATCTTCCATTTTCCAATGGCAATCCTGCAATCAAACCCTCTGCAGAAAAGGGCTTGTGATGCAGTCGTGTCAGGGCAACAAGTGCATTTAATAGAGAGTCGGGTACGGCGGTCGCGTCTTGCATTGATGAGGTAGTGATTGAGTTCTGTAGAGATTATAGCATCTTGTCAGGTGAGTCATTGTGTAGACGAAAGGCGCCCTATTGTATTGATGGTAAAAGGAACGCCGGCGGTGCAAGAGGCAGGCTTAATCTGCTAAAGTTTGTTGCTCTCTTTCGGGTTCGTTCTAAGGATGATTGTGTCTCAAATGACTGCTGTGTCTCAAATGACTGCCGTGTATCAAAAACTTGTGGTGCTTCAAAAGGCGCTTGAATATCAAAAAACTCCCGGATATCTAAAACAGGTGGCAGTTGAACAGATAAACCGGTGCCACACCGGAATTTCTCGCTATGTTGTCGTGGTGGTCCTTGGGCTCATAATGAATAGCGTGCAGGCGAATGTGTTTGATGAGGCTCAGACTGCCGCACGAGACGGTCGCTACCGGGAGGTGGTGACTATTCTAACCGACGCACTGGATTCGGGAACCCTGGAGGGCAAGGAGATTGTTATTGCTTACGCCAATCGCGGCATCGCCTATAGTCTCCTCAAGGCGTATGGGCTCGCCAAGGCTGACCTCAACAGGGCTATCGAACTTGAGCCTGATCACAAGCTGACGCAGAACCATCTGGGCATTATTGCCGAACATGTCGATCAAGATTATTTGAGTGCGAAAGGCTGGTACGAAAAAGCCGCATTGGCTGGGTTCCCTGCGAGCCAGGTGAACCTTGCGAACCTATATCGTAAGGGACTTGGTGTTCAGATGGATGAAGAGAAGGCGTTGGCATTTTACAAACTTGCTGCCGATCAGGGCTATTCAATGGCCTATGTCCCTATGGGCGTCATGTATTTAGAGGCGCAAGGAATTGCCCAGGATTATAAACAAGGCGTGAAATGGCTGGAAAAAGGTCGGGCACAGGGTGTCATTGATGCAAGCTACTATCTGGGGCTGGCGTATGAAAAAGGGTTAGGTGTGACATCAAATCAGGAACAAGCAGTCGAATTGTTTCAGACAGCGGCCATGCAAGGAAATGGTAAAGCACAAAATTCGCTTGGCTATCACTATCGACGTGGACTAGGAGTGTCCCAGGACTATCAGGCGGCCGTAAAGTGGTATCAGTTAGCAGCCGACCAAAATAATATTCAGGCGACCAACAGGTTAGCATGGCTGTTAGCAACTTGCCCGACACAACAAGTCTGCAATGGTGAAGATGCTCTCGTGCTGGCACAAAAAGCAGTCACTGCTGAGCCAAGCGCCAGCAATATGGATTCTCTTGCTGCCGCCTATGCTCGTATCGGCGATTTCGATCTGGCCATTCTCACCATTGAAAAAATATTAGGGTCTACAGACCCGAAGAGAGCGCGGTATAAAAGCCGACTGAGCAGATACAGTCAACGTCGACCATACCAACTTTAGTCACCAGATTGTAGAGTCCAAAATTCTTGTTATTGCGCTTTTTCCTTCATTTACGCGATCACCGCATACCGGTATCCCTTCGGGAACATCTCGATTTACTCACGGCACTAAAGGCAAGGTTGGTATTTGCCAACCTTAATCATTTCTATTTTCTCAGTCGACTCTGTCTGGTGAAGGATGAGAAATATTTTGATCGGTTTGATCTTGCTTTTAATTCCTTTTTTTCTGACTTAGAGCCCTGGGATGGCATCTTTGACCTTGAACATAGATCGAAATGGCTGGAACCCCTTTTTCTGATGATCTTTCCCGAGTTAACTGAGAAAACATTGAGAGAAGAAATGCAGAAAGCGTTGACAGATTATAGGGCGCTGGTTAACGAGCGGGATTCGTACCAGAAAGGAACGCTGGAAGAATCGGCATCTGGACATACGGAGCGGGATGCTCAATCGGTGGAAACAGCTGATGAGTTTAGCGAGAGTCGAAATCCTGTGTCTGAGGAATCGTCGGAGTTTACGCGCGAAGATGCTGAAAACAAAGAAGGCGATTCAGGTGAAGGAGGAGAGGATGACACTGATGAGGAGGGCGAGAAAGGCGAGAAGGGTGATGAAGGGAAAGACGGCGAAGGGAAAGACGGTGAAAGAGGTGAAGGGAGCAGCGATAATCCAGCAGAAGGCGTGAAGACGAATCTGGAATCTGAAAGTCAACGCTCAGCGGTCAAAGTCTGGGTAGATCGACAATTTAAAGATTATGATCCGGATGTCGAACTGGGCACACGAAATATCAAGATTGCATTGCGGCGATTACGAAAATTCGCGCGCGTTTCCGCGGCACTCGAACTGGACCTTCATGACACTATCCACTCGACCGCCAGAAATGGCGGCATCCTGGATATCAAAGAAGTACCAGAACGTCATAATGCAGTAAAAGTATTGCTTTTTCTGGACGTGGGCGGATCAATGGATGAGCATATTGAACTCTGCGCCCAACTGTTTTCAGCCGCTCGATCAGAATTCAAGCATCTTGAAACTTTCTATTTCCATAATTTCATCTATGAGTCTGTCTGGAAGAATAATCTCTGGGCAAACAATCTTTCGACAAGCCATCTTTCGACAAGCAATCTTTTGATAAAAAAAGACAGCCGCCTGGAGGACAGGGTGCCAATGGTGGAAATCCTCAGGAGATATGGTCGGGATTATAAAGTGATTTTTGTAGGCGATGCACAGATGGCGCGTCATGAGATCATGGAAATAGGCGGCAGCGTAGAACACTACAATTCGCAATCCGGTGACAAGTGGATGGCAGAATTACGCGAACAATTCCGAAAAGTCGCCTGGCTGAATCCAGTAGCCACACAAGATTGGAATGATTCCGATACAACGCAACTCATTCGACGCTTGCTCGATGACAAGATGTACCATCTGGGTGTTGATGGTATTGATGCCGCGATGAAATATCTGGTTCAATAGGCGTGGCTTCGGATGGAATTAACTGACAACCCTTAAAGGCGTATCTGCCAGAAAACCGTTAATGTTTTCTACCATCTGTTGAATCAATCTATTTCTGGATTCAATTGCACCCCAGGCATTGTGTGGTGTCACAATTAGATTCTGCAATGGAGTCATGGTCAGGGGTTCATCCGCGCCTGGCGGTTCTGAATCCAGAACATCGACTGCCGCACCAGCGATTTGGCCGGATGTCAACGCATCGATAAGGTCAGTGGAATTTACCAGACCACCTCTGGCGGTGTTAAGAAGGTATGCGGTGGGCTTCATTTTTGCCAGTGTGCTGGCATTGATCATATCCCTGGTATGTTCGTTTAGTGGGCAGTGTAGGCTGAGGTAGTCTACAGTCGGTAGCAGTTCATCCAGCGGTTTTCTATCATCTGATCGGTTGCCATCACGACCGGCGATTCGTATGTTCATTCCAAATGCCTGGGCAACTTTCGCCACATTGCTGCCCAATTCGCCATAACCAACGATACCCAGCACCTTACCATTAAGTTCAGAGATGGGGTGGTTCAACATACAAAATGCACCTGCCTGCTGCCACTTTCCTTGCCGAACATCTGCTATATAGGTTGGTACACTGGTGGCAAGCGCCAACATCAATGTCATGGTGTGTTGAACCACTGATGGGGTGGCGTAAGCGACCGCATTGCTGACCGTAATATGCGCTTTTCTTGCCGCATCAAGGTCAATATTGTTAATCCCGGTTGCCATCACGCTGATGTGTTGTAGTCCGGGTGAGTTGCCGAGTATTTCACCGCCAAGCGGAATTTTATTGGTGAGCACAATGTCTGCGTTGCTTACCCTTTCTAGCGTCTCATCTGGTTGTGTCGTGCCATAAACGTCCCAATCATCGAGGAGGTCCGTGATCGCTGAGAGGTCTAGATCTCCCAGGCTATTTGAATCGAGGATGACACCTTTCATACAAGCAGTTCCTGGCACCCTTTCTGGCACCTAAATAGTTTTTGTTAGGTTAAGGCGACCCTTAAAGACACTTCTTTTCGAAGGTTCGGATTAACTTTTCTTCGTTCGATGCCTGGTTAAAGAATCCCCGAATAAATTTCGCCATTGCTTTTGTTTCGATATTTGTTCTTGCTTCAAGCGAATCGTTCACCAACATTATCTCTTCTTTAAGGTTATTAATCGATTGCACCTCTTCTCGTAGCGCATCACCTGGCAGACAGAAACCGCGAAAGAGCCTTTGCCTCACATGCCGTATCCCAAGTGAAGGATCAGGATAGGCATAACTGGCGTTTACCATGCCGGAGAGATCGAAGTCGTAGGGTACATAGTAAATGCTGTTATTCAGTTCGATCAGGTTCGCATTGTGGCAGCAACGATTGTCCTCCAACGCGACCAGTGACCAGTCTGTATTACCAATGAGATACTGGAAGACATAGACTTTAGCTTCCTGGGCGTCATCTAAAGAATCTAGAGAGATACCGGTGGCTTTGTACGGCCTGCCACCCAATCTTTGGGCAAGGGAAGATTCTGATTCGATTAGGAAGGCGTACTGGGTGTGCCTGCTGTCCAATTCCTTCTTGTTCTTTGTCTTCGCAGAGGCTGTATCGACATAGGTTATTTCAAGAAGTCGAGTCTTGTAACTTATATCCGAGATCAGATTGAAGATTTTGTACGCCGCGTATTCTTCAAGCAGATTTAATGTTGAAGCGTCAGTGATTTCACATTGTGTCACCAGCTTCAATTTATTCTGCCCTTCGAAGAGAGTATTTTGAACGCGGCTGCGGCTAAAGTTAATTCTAAGAGGGGGCGAATGACAGATACGTTTGCGACTATTGCCGCGCGCCTGTACCTTGATGTGGTGCTCTTCTGTGGCAGTAGTGAGTGTAAAATCGAACGCTTTTGCCTTGCGTTTTGTTAAATAAAGTGTCGTCAGGGGTCCTTTGAGACTGATCTTGAGAATGTCTTCGCTTTCGAAAAGATTGGCGCTACTCACATTCTGGGTCTGAAATAGCAACATCAGGTAAAAACCAGTCCTGATGCAACATTGCAGAAATGGGAAGTGGGGGGGGATAATGATCTACCGTTAAAGGCCAGTGCCTGATTCTACTGGTCTATCGGCCAGTATCGCAATATTCAATTGACATAATATGTCAAACAAGGTCAAATCTACTCATGAATATATTCAAGAGCATGTTATTAGATCCCGCAGGTTGGACGATCGTCGCCTTCATCTTGATGGTCGCAGAATTCATCATACCCGGAGGCATCGTTTTCTTTCTTGGTGTTGCCTGTCTCATCGTTGCGGGGGCACTGGTCCTGGGGCTGGTCTCGACCTGGATGAATGCCTTGACCCTGTTCTTTATCTCGTCCCTGGCGTTAATCCTGAGTCTACGGTCGTTTTTTGCACGATTTGCCAGTGGCGATTATACCAAAGCGAACACCGATGAAATTTTGGATGATCTCGATGAACTGGTGGAGGTTGTTGAAGCCATTGGTCCTGGCGATTCTGTCGGCAGAATTCAGTATCGTGGTACGGTGTGGCGAGCGTTAGGAGATGGTTCAAAGATTAATAAAGGCTCAATGGCACGTATCGTCGCAAGGGACAACACAACTTACATTGTCGAGCCTCAAACTGTTAATGTCTGCGCAACATAAATTTGAATGACAAGGGCTCTGGCGACGAAACTATTTATTGCAAAAGAGCTGATTGCAAAAGAGCTGGTTGCAAAAAAAAAGCTGGTTCGAAAAGTGCTTGATGAATGGTTCTCGTTAGAAATGTTCTTGTGACAAGGTTCTTGTTGAAAATGTTCTTGTGAAAGGTTCTTGTCGTTAATGTTCTTGTTGTAAAAGCTGAGGAAGGAGTAGACGGATGCTGGCATATTTCACCATCACATTATTGGTGGCAGGGTTTTTCCTGTACAACCTGATTCTTATCGTGCCGATGCGAGAGCAATGTGTGATAGAGCGGCTGGGTAAATTCAAAGCCGTGCTTGAACCGGGTATTCACCTGCTCATACCATTTGTAGACCGCGTTGCCTACCGGCACGAAACCCGGGAACAATGCTTCAATATTCCACACCAGAGTTGCATTTCCCGGGACAATATCCAGATCGATGTAGATGGTCTGCTCTATATCAAAGTGATGGATGCCTACAAGGCAAGCTATGGCATAGAAGATTACGTCAATGCCGCGATAAACCTCGCACAGACCACCGTTCGATCCGAGGTCGGTAAATTGCGGTTGAGCCAGACATTTTCAGAAAGAGATGCGCTGAATGCAACGCTGGTCAGAGAAATTGATCATGCTTCCGAAACCTGGGGGATCAAGGTGATGCGCTATGAGGTGATGAACATTACGCCGTCAGCCAATGTCATTGACGTGCTGGAGAAACAAATGGAAGCCGAACGTCAGAAGCGAGCCGAGATTACGTTGGCCAATGCCGAGCGGGACTCAACGATCAATCTGTCAGAAGGCGAAAGGCAGGAAGCCATCAACCTGTCTGAAGGAGAGAGACAAAAACGAATCAATGAAGCACAAGGACGGGCACAGGAAATATCGATTCTGGCAACGGCGACTGCAGACGGTATGACAGCCATCGCGGATGCCATCAACCTGCCGGGGGGTAAACAGGCGATGAACATGAGGTTGATCGAAACCTATATAGATCGGTTGTCTGATGTTTTTCAATATGCCGACATTTCTATTGTGCCGCAGGATCTGGCAAGAATAGAAGGCTTCTTTGATGGATTCGAACAGGTATCCAAAACCCTCAAATCGACTCATTCAGGGAGGACCAGTTAGATGATGGACTTATTCGTCATGGCGATATGGGGGCTTGTGTTTCTGGTTCTCATGGTCAAATTTATTCAAAGTATTCGGCTGGTCTCGACGCAAACCGCGCATATTGTTGAGCGGCTCGGTCAATACCACAAGACACTTGATGCTGGATTCCATGCACTCGTTCCTTTTGTGGATAATGTCACCTTCAAACAGGATCTACGGGAAGAGGCGATTGATGTACCGCCACAGGATTGTTTTACCGGCGATGAGGTCAAGGTGACTGTCGATGGCGTGATTTACATGTCTATCTGGGATCCAGTCAAGGCGAGTTACGGTATCGTGGATTATCGTTATGCTGCAGTGCAATTGGCGAAAACAACCACACGTTCAGTTATCGGAACACTGGATCTCGACCGGACCTTCGAAGAAAGAGATGTCATCAGTGCCAAGGTCGTCGAGGTTCTGGATCAGGCTGGCGAAGCCTGGGGCATCAAGGTTCATCGATATGAAATCAAAAATATTACGCCACCAGATACAGTCCGAAATGCCATGGAAAAGCAGGTGAGTGCAGAGCGGGAAAGGCGTGCGATACTGGCATCTAGCGAAGGCGATAAACAGAGCCGGATCAATCGTTCGGAAGGATTAAAAGCAGAGCTTGTCAACCGTTCGGAAGGTGAAATGCAACGGCGAATAAATGAAGCTGAGGGTAAGGCAGCGGAGATATTGTCCATCGCAGCTGCAACGGCTGAGTCCATACAGAAAATTAGCGGTGTTGTTAACATGGCAGGTGGAGCAGAGGCACTTAAGCTGCAACTCAACGAGCGTTATATCAACACGATGAAAAATCTGGAAGATAGCCGAATCGTGATTCCCGCCAATATTTCCGAGTTTAGAGGTTGGGTAGAGAACCTGAAAGTAGATGAGCTTATCGACAATCCGACATCGACCAACAAGGCCGTAGCTGATGCCACTGATTGAAGGTGTTAGTTTCGAAGAGTACAAGGCAAACTTCGATGCCAACCCTTATCACAAAACGTTAGGGGTGACTGTCGTTGAGCAGCGATCAGGGTATGGCAAGATCGTTCTGCAAAAGGACGAGAATACACCAGGTGGTATTGGCGGTAGCGTTCATGGTGGCGTCCTGGCGGCAATGGTAGATATTGTCATGCTGGTTGCCATTTTTGCAGAGATGCGCGAGGGCGAACAACCTGCCGGTACCGCTGAATTGAGCATTACCTATCTTCGTCAGTCCCATGGGAAACATATTTATGCAGAGGCGAATGTGATCAAACGAGGGCGACAACTTTCAATGGTAGAAGTTGATATCACCGATGATGAAGGTAGGCTCTGTGCAAAAGGTAGAACACTCTATGCATTTCGAGCCTAGAAGATGAAAGAAACCTATTCGGGCTCTTGTCATTGTGGCAATGTCAGGTTTGAGGTCGATATGGACCTCGATCATGTTCGGGTTTGTGATTGTTCGCTATGCCATAAACGTGGTGCGCTAAATCATCGTGTTGATGATTCTGCTATCAGGCTCCTCACACCCCTCGACGAGATGACCCTCTATCAATGGCATACGAAGACGGCTAAGGATTACTTTTGCCCGAGCTGCGGTATGCTTCCCTTCAGACGTCCAAGAACAGCACCAGAAGTCTGGACAGTTAATGTCCGGTGTCTGGAGGGTGTCGATCTGGATGCTATTCCGGTAAAAAAAGTCTACGGCAGTAAACTGGACTAACTGACTAAAGTCAGGTGTCAGTTGACTTCCAGCATTTCCCGATCAGGCAGATCCGGATGTGGTGTACCCGGCAATGTCTGATACCAATAGGCAACTGACGCTATATCATCCTTGAGGGGCAGATAGGTCTTGTTCTTGCGCCAGCCCAGCGCCTGCATAGTGACGCGAAGATCCGTTTTGAATCTGACCGGATCAGAGATATGCCAACGGTACATGCCAAATCGTTGTTGTGAGCTATAACGGCCATCAGGTCTGATCACCTGATGCAAGCCTGCCTGGGGCGTTGTGAATTCCCGGTAGCCGCCATTTTCTTTACCCACATCAAAGTTGTATGAACCGCAAAAATAGTCTTCTGTGCCGGTTCCACAGATGGTGGGATATTCGTCATCGCCATCTAGATAAAATTTTATTTCACCTTCGCCCCACCAACCACGACTATTACTTCCCCATGCCATGTAAAGCCCGACAAATTGCCCCTGGCCTTTGATGTTGTCAATGACGGTAAAGTCTTCCTTGTAAGGAAGCGGATTGGTTCGACGAAACTGTGCATGAAAGTAAGCTGCGTCCTCCGGCACATCTGTCAGGGTAAAATTAATCTGGTAGTAGAGCACCATTGCCTCGTCAGCAATGTTGGTCATGGTGATACGACATTTCTTCCGGAAGGGCATTTCCCAATAGCAGTTGAAAGCACTGCCTGGATTAACGCATACGGCTAACGAGGATAACTGGGCGTATTTACCCCATCCCATGGCAAAAAAATCACCCACAGGGCATTCAATGGCAGGGTGCTCCTGATCGTCCCAGTAAATTCTTAAGATGCTGAATCGCCAGTTGCCGGTAGGCGTCATCCAAATTTGCTGAATAGCACCCGGACCTTCAATGTTGGCAAGCGTAAACGTAGTCCCGGATTCAACGACAACAGAGGGTGAAACCTTCCAGCCTTTGCCGAGATCCTTCGCAGGCCCCAGCCCTGTACCCTCGGTAGCCATGCCACCCTTGCCCTTTTCGCCTGTAAAGTTCTCTGGACTAATGGAACGGGTTTCGGCGTTCGATAAGCGACTAAGGTTCCCCATGTGCATGCCGAGTCCGTTAAAGATCATGGGTGCCGCCTCTGAATTATTCCGTTAGATGGGATCCATCTAGCTAGCCGAGATCTGGAAAGTTTTTAGCCAGGGCAGCATCCCATTCTTTGACGCGGTCTGCCTGGGCTGCCATGAGTTCGTCTGTATTACCCGTAATTGTAACAGTGACGATCTTGTCGCCCTGTTCAATCGCATTGACAATATCCTGATCGTCTGACGAGACAACCTCGCCAAAGATCGAGTGTGCATCATCAAGGTGGGGTGTTGCTACATGAGTGATGAAGAACTGACTGCCGTTGGTGCCGGGTCCGGCATTGGCCATGGAGAATCGACCAGGTCCAGAGTGCCGGAGTGATGAATCGAACTCGTCTTCAAATTGATATCCCGGACCGCCGGTACCTGTTCCCTGTGGGCAGCCGCCCTGAATCATGAACTGGCCAATTACCCGGTGAAAGTTGAGTCCATCATAGTATTTCTTGTTCACTAGATTAACGAAACTGGCAACCGTCACAGGTGCTTGCTCAGGAAAAAGTTTTAAGTTGATATCGCCTTTGCTGGTTTTAAATGTTGCTGATAATGACAAGGGGTGTTCCTTAGTTTTTAAGTGGTAGTTTTTGGTTAGCAGTTTTTAGCTGGTCGTGTCGTTAGATGAGGATAGATTATCGGTCTGATACCTGTACATACTCTTTGCGTGATGGTCCGAGATAGAGCTGCCGTGGCCTACCGATCTTGAATGGAGAGGAGAGCATTTCATCCCAGTGCGCGATCCAGCCAGGCATGCGTCCCAGTGCAAAAATAACGGTGAACATGCTGGTTGGAATACCCATTGCTTTCAGGGTAATGCCTGAGTAGAAGTCTATATTTGGATAGAGGTTTCTGCTGATGAAGTAGTCTTCTTCTCTTGCGATCTTTTCAAGCTGCTGTGCAATTTTCAAAAGTGGATCATTTTCGACGCCCTGTTCTTCAAGCACGGCATGGCAACTTGCCTGCATAACGGTTGCGCGAGGATCGAAGTTCTTATAAACACGATGCCCAAAACCCATAAGCTTGAATGGATCATCCTTGTCTTTTGCCTTGTCGACAAATTCCTGAACCCGCGACTCATCAGCGATTTCACCCAGCATATTGAGAACTGCTTCGTTGGCGCCACCATGGGAAGGCCCCCAGAGTGCCGCGACGCCAGCTGCGATTGCAGCATAAGGGTCCGCTTCTGTTGAGCCCGCCAGTCTAACGGTAGATGTTGATGCGTTTTGTTCATGGTCCGCATGCAGGATAAATATCTTGTCCATGGCGCTTGCCAGTGTTGGACTGATATTCGAAGGCTTTCCCGGTTCTCCAAAGCACATGTTTAGAAAGTTTTCCGCATAGCCTAAATTTGAATCAGGCTCAATAAATTCTTTGCCGATACTCTTTCGATAGGTCATGGCGGCGAGGGTAGGTATTTTTGCAATCAGCTGCATGGCTGCTTCGCGACGTTGTTCTGCGTCATAAATATCCATGCCGTCATGGTAGAGAGAAGCGAGACCAGCGATGGCGGCAGTCAACATGGACATGGGATGGGCTGACTGGGTGAAGCCGTCAAATAAGTGCTTGAAATGATCATCTATCGCCATGCGTGATTGAATATCATTTTTAAAGGTAGCGAGTGCAGATTCGCTGGGAAGCTCGCCAGACAACAACAATGAACAGACTTCCATGTGGCTGGAATGATCGGCGAGTTGTTCGATAGGATAGCCTCGATACATCAGGATTCCCTTGTCACCGTCGATGAAAGTAATGCGCGATTCGCAGGCAGCGGTAGAGAGAAAGCCGGGATCGTAGGTAAAAATTCCTTCTGCAATGAGCCCCCGAACGTCTACGACGTTCAGGCCTTCCGTCGCCTCAAGCACCGGTAACTCGACGGTTTTTCCGTCAATCGTAATTTCAACTTTCTGGGTCATTTGGAGACTTTCCTGATAAATATGTGGTGTTAGGGCGAGCTGTACATGAAAGCAAAACCACCTCTCCTTGTAAAGCCCGCAACTCGCGGCTTAGGCTGTGTCTCAGTTTGTTTTTCTCGTCCAATGTCACTATCATTACGCCGCACAGAATGGTAGGTCGATCTCTTCTTACCTATCCGAACTTACCTGTCCGTATACGATGGAGAATTTTAAGTGAAGAATGACACGCGCCCCATAAATGTGGGTATTTCAGATCTCATGATATTCAAGTTCCCCATAACCGCTATATCGTCGATCACCCATAGGATTGCGGGTGTCGCGCTGTTCGTTGGCATTGCATTTATCCTTTACGCACTTGAATTGTCACTGGGTTCGGAAGCGGGTTTCGAAGAAATAAAAATGATGATGGTTTCACCTTTCGGCAAGATCGTGACCTGGGGAATCTTGTCTGCGCTGGCGTTTCATTTTGTCGCTGGCATCAAGCATCTGATGATGGACCTGGGAATCGGTGAAACCCTTGAAGGCGGTATTGCCGCCGCACGACTGGTGTTTGTTCTGTCCGCAATACTGATTGCTTTGGCAGGTGTCTGGGTTTTTCAGCCTTAACGAATTAAAAAAATAAAAAATAGAGAAGAATATGGTTTCACAAGTAACGAGTTTTGGTCGCAATGGCGTCTCGGACTGGCTAATCCAGAGAATCAGTGCGGTGATCCTGGCGGCCTACACCCTCCTGCTTACCGGCATTATTCTACTGCAACCAGAGATTACCTACAGCAGCTGGGTGGCACTATTTTCCCAGACCTGGATGCAGGTGTTCACACTGATCGCTCTCCTCGCCACCTGTGGTCATGCCTGGATTGGCATGTGGACCGCGGGTACTGATTATCTACGCACCCATACCATGGGCAGTGGCGCCAATGCAGTCAGATTTGTGTACCAAACCAGCTGTATGTTGATTCTGTTGGTCTATCTAGTTTGGGGTGTGAAGATTATATGGGGCGTCCAATGAGTAAAATTCCAGTTCTCGAATTTGATGCAGTCATCGTCGGTGGTGGTGGATCAGGATTGCGTACCGCGCTTGCGCTCGCAGAATCCGGCAAAAATACAGCCGTGATCTCGAAGGTTTTCCCCACTCGATCTCATACGGTATCCGCCCAGGGAGGCATTACCTGTGCCATCGCAAGTGATGATCCTGATGATGACTGGCGCTGGCACATGTATGACACCGTAAAGGGGTCCGACTATATAGGTGATCAGGATGCCATCGAGTATATGTGTGAGATTGGTCCCCAGGCGGTTTATGAACTGGATCACATGGGTCTGCCCTTTTCCAGAACCGAGAGCGGTCGGATTTATCAGCGACCTTTTGGTGGGCAATCAAAAGACTATGGTAATGGCGGCCAGGCGGCGCGAACCTGTGCAGCAGCAGACAGAACAGGCCATGCATTACTGCACACCCTGTATCAGGGGAATCTCAAAGCCGGAACCGTTTTTTTTAGTGAATGGTTCGCTGTTGACCTCATCAAAAATGCCAATGGTGCGGTTGTTGGTTGCACTGCAATTTGTATGGAAACAGGTGAAATTCATCACATCAAATCACGAGCGACAGTGCTTGCCACGGGTGGAGCAGGGCGCATCTACCAGTCAACGACAAATGCCCTGATGAATACAGGTGATGGTCCGGGCATGGCGCTGCGTGCGGGTCTGCCAGTGCAAGATATCGAAATGTGGCAGTTTCATCCTACCGGTATCGCCGGTGCTGGTGTCCTTGTGACTGAGGGCTGCCGTGGTGAAGGCGGCTATCTTATTAACAAGGATGGCGAGCGTTTTATGGAGAGATATGCGCCCAATGCTAAAGACCTTGCAAGTCGTGATGTCGTGGCACGAAGCATGATCCTTGAAATTCTGGACGGTAAGGGTGCAGGCCCTAATGGTGATTATGTCTTCCTAAAGCTGGATCATCTGGGAGAGGAGCTACTTCATTCGAAATTACCCGGTATCGTAGAGCTATCCAAGACTTTCGCACATGTTGATCCGGTAAAAGAACCGATCCCTGTTGAGCCTACCTGCCACTATCAGATGGGTGGGCTGCCGACGAATATACACGGTCAGGTAATCAATCCTGATGGGCAGGGTAATGACGTTATTGTTGATGGCCTCTACGCGGTAGGTGAGACAGCGTGCGTCTCCGTACATGGAGCCAACAGGCTCGGCGGTAACTCGCTTTTAGACCTCGTTGTTTTTGGACGGGCAGCAGGGCTGCATATTACAGATGCGCTGACTCAAGGTATGGACTCTATTGAAGCGACCGAGACCGATGTGGACGAGGCGATGGTACGTCTTCGTCGCTGGGATGATTCTGATGCAAGCGGCGAGAGTGTCCCTATCCTTAAAAAAGAACTGCAAAGCTGTATGCAGATGAATTTTGGCGTATTCAGAAAGGAAGAGCCCATGCTGAAAGGCATTGAAATCCTGGCAGAACTCCGCGAACGTATATCGAAGGCGAGTCTGGGTGACAAGAGCAATGCCTTTAACACCGCGAGGCTCGAGGCGCTGGAGCTTGATAATCTGCTTGAATTGGCAGAAGCAACCGCCATCTGTGCCGAGGCTCGAAAAGAAAGCCGTGGTGCTCATGCCCGGGATGATTATCAGGACAGGGACGATGAGAATTGGCTGGTGCACTCAATCTATCAGCCAGCAACAAAAAAATTGTCGAAACGGCCTGTCAATATGACACCAAAAACAGTGCCTACATTTAAGCCAAAGGCCAGAACTTATTAACAAGAGCTTATTAATAAGCCAGCGACAAGCACTTTAATGCAACGCCTGATACAGGGTATGGGAAATATTCATGCAGATTAGCGTATATCGATACAATCCTGATAAAGACAGTGAACCCTATATGCAGGACTTTGATCTTGAGATCCCGGGAGGGAAAGATCTGATGGTTCTGGATGTACTTGAACTACTCAAGGAACAGGACGCCACAGTTTCCTACCGACGCTCCTGCCGTGAAGGGGTTTGCGGTTCCGATGGCGTGAACATGAATGGTAAAAATGGACTCGCCTGTATTACACCCCTGTCTGAGGTTGTCAAACGTGACAAGTTGAGCATTCGTCCCCTGCCGGGTTTACCGGTTATACGGGATCTGGTTGTCGATATGGAACAGTTTTATACCCAGTATGAGAAGGTGCAGCCCTATCTGATCAATGATGAGCCGCCACCGAATCAGGAACGCCTGCAATCACCTGAAGATCGGGAGAAGCTCGATGGCCTGTATGAGTGCATTTTGTGTGCTTGCTGTTCGACTTCATGCCCTTCTTTCTGGTGGAATCCAGACAAATTTATTGGCCCTGCCGGTCTGCTTCAGGCATATCGGTTCCTGGCTGACACCAGAGATACCGCGCTGGAGGAACGTCTCTCTAATCTTGAAGATCCATTCAGTGTTTTCCGCTGCCGTGGCATCATGAATTGTGTCAGTGTTTGTCCAAAGGGGCTGAATCCGACCCGTGCCATTGGGCATATCAGGAATATGCTACTGGAACGGGCAATTTAGGCTGTTATTAGCACTGATTTCTTAGCAGCGACAGCTTAAACTCTGTAGAATCCACCCCCTGCAAATTTGAATTAGGCCCTGGGTAGATTTCAATGGAAGAAAGCATCATGGAGCAAATGTGGCGCAGCGGTCACATCTCCGGTGGTAATGCCTCGTATGTAGAGGAGTTGTACGAAAAATACCTTGAAGATCCAACCGAGATCCCGGATCAATGGCGAAGTTACTTTGAAACACTGCCACTCGTAGAAGGGACCCTTGTACCGGATATTTCGCATTCTACGGTTCGTGATCATTTTCTACTCCTGTCAAAAAACCAGTCCCGTGTTGCGCCAGTTTCTGCCAGTAGTATTTCATCTGAACATGAAAGAAAGCAGTTTGCTGTCAGTGAACTGATTAACGCCTATCGTCGACGTGGACACCATAAGTCCAAACTGGATCCGCTCAAGTTGTCAGATGAAAGCGGTGTTCCAATGCTGGAACTTGAGTATTACCGTCTCTCCAGTGCTGATCTGGATACACGCTTTCAGACGGGCAATCTTTTCTTTGGCAATGCTGAGGCACCTCTGCGGGACATTGTTGAAGTGCTGGAGAATACTTACTGTGGCTCCATCGGTGCGGAATATATGCATATCAGCGATGAAGCCGAGACCATGTGGGTGCAGCAGCGTATGGAGAGTGCACGCTCCAGGGCTGCATTCAGTGACGGTGTAAAAAGGCGCTTGCTCGATCGGTTGATTGCCGCAGAAGGTCTGGAAAAGTATCTGGGCAAGAAATATCCCGGCACCAAACGGTTCGGACTGGAAGGCGGTGAAAGTGCTATTCCCTGTCTGGCTGAGCTGATCCATCGTGCCGGGACCGCAGGGGTGGTCGAAACGGTGATTGGTATGGCACACAGAGGCCGATTGAATGTCCTGGTCAATCTATTCGGTAAAGACCCCGCGGAATTATTCGATGAATTCGAAGGCCGTTATGAGCCTGGCACCGGATCTGGCGATGTGAAATACCATCAGGGTTTTTCATCCAATCTAATGACACCCGGTGGCGAGATGCACCTTGCACTAGGTTTTAACCCATCTCACCTGGAAATTTCAGCACCGGTGGTCGTAGGATCAGTCCGTGCACGCATGGACAGGCGACGAGATGCTCTGGGCGACAAGGTTCTTGCGATTAATATCCATGGTGATGCAGCCTTTGCTGGTCAGGGCGTTGTGATGGAGACATTCCAGATGTCCCAGACCCGGGGCTTCTATACGGGTGGCACCATCCACATCATTATCAACAACCAGATCGGCTATACCATTAGTAATCCAGAAGATGCCCGATCAACCAAGTACTGTACTGAAGTCGCCAAGATGGTTCAGGCACCTGTTTTTCATGTGAATGGCGATGACCCGGAAGCTGTTCTATTCGTTTCCCAAATGGCGCTCGACTACCGCATGGAATTCAAGAAGGACGTTGTCATTGATATCGTCTGTTATCGACGCCGTGGTCATAATGAGGGTGATGAGCCTTCCATTACCCAGCCCATCATGTATCAGACCATTCGTAACCATCCGACAACGGCAACTCTCTACGCTGAAAAAGTTATTGCCGACGGTGCAATCGATGCGGCAGAACATCAGTCGCGAATTGAGGCATACAGAGATGCGCTCGATGAAGGCAAAGCAGTTGCCTGGGACTTCCTGAAAGAACCGGATACATCGCTCTATGTCGATTGGCTACCCTATCTTGGGCATAACTGGGATGCACCCGCGGATACGACCTTTGAGCTGAAATCTTTTCAGACAATTGCCAACAAGCTAAATGAGATTCCTGAGGGTTTCGTTGTGCAAAGGCAGGTAAGCAAAATACTCGAAGACAGAAAAAAAATGACTGCCGGTGCCATGCCTATTAACTGGGGTTATGCGGAAGTCATGTCTTACGCAACCCTGTTATCACAAGGCTTCAAGATAAGAATCACAGGGCAGGATGTTGGCCGTGGCACCTTCTCACACCGTCATGCGGTACTACACGATCAGAAGGAAGGCGGCACGCTGACGCCGCTGGAGACTATAGGCGAAGATGACCGCCAGTTCATGCTTTACGATTCGCTTCTTTCCGAGGAAGCCGTTTTGGCGTTTGAATATGGTTATTCAGGCACCAGTCCGAATACGCTGGTTATCTGGGAAGCCCAGTTTGGAGATTTTGCCAATGGTGCACAGGTTGTGATAGATCAGTTTATTACTTCGGGTGAACACAAGTGGGCGAGACTCTCGGGTATCACTTTGTTGTTACCCCATGGCTATGAAGGTGCCGGTCCAGAGCATTCCTCCGCAAGACTGGAGCGCTATCTGCAACTTTCGGCAGAACACAATATACAGGTATGTGTGCCGACAACACCGGGGCAAATGTTTCATTTGTTGCGTAGACAGGCGATCCGTCCGGTGCGCAAGCCGTTGATTGTCATGACACCGAAAAGTCTGCTGCGCCATAAGGAGGCGATTTCTACACTGGAAGACCTGACTCTTGATAGCTTTAAAGTACTATTGCTGGATGATGAAAGTCAGGATAAGAGCAAGGTAACCCGTGTTGTTTTTTGTAGCGGCAAGGTCTATTACGACCTCAAGGCAAAGAAGATCAACGATGAACTGGATAATGTTGTCATCGTGCGAATCGAACAGCTATATCCCTTTCCGGAAGATAATCTGGTTGAATTGTTAGCGGGCTATCCCAACATCGACACCTCTGTCTGGTGCCAGGAAGAACCGATGAACCAGGGTGCCTGGTACAGTAGCCAACACCATCTACGACGCGCCCTGAACAAAAAATTCCCATCATTGTATTTACACTTTGCTGGTCGTGACGCATCTGCAGCTGCAGCAGCAGGATATATGTCACTTCATGTACAGCAACAGGAAGCCCTGGTTTACGACGCCCTGTACAAAACGGATATTGACTAACACGATAGTAACCACGACTGCACATTCAGTGGAGCCAGTGTGTTGGCTCTTAACAAGAACTGCTTGGAAACCTTGATCTAAGGAATAGAGATGATTGAAATTAAAGCGCCGGAATTTCCGGAATCAATTGCTGATGGTGAGATCGCGACATGGCATATTCAAGTGGGCGAATCTGTAGCGCGCGATCAGGTGATCGTGGATATAGAAACCGACAAGGTCGTGTTGGAAGTTGTCGCGCCTGTTGATGGAACATTGACAAAAATCCTTAAGGCAGAGGGTGAGACGATACTGGCTGAAGAAGTACTGGCAGAGTTTGCGGCAGGAGATGTTTCAGCCGATCTGGAATCAGCCGCAGAAGCGAGCGAAGTGGAAGATGAAAACGCAACGGCAACCCGTGCATTGGCAAGCCCCGCTGCTAAAAAAATGGCGGCAGAAAATCAGATCGATGTCACCAATATTAC
>CAZAZB010000008.1:0-19193 GCA_964489485.1 uncultured Pseudomonadales bacterium
ATTGGGCAGAATATTCGTGTTGTTGATCATTTTAAGCAGTCGGAAGTTCGGGAAGCCGATGTCGTTGAAAAGCTAGGCGTTGAAATTTCTCAATTAACGGACTACTGGGCAATGTCTGGCGACGCCAGTAACAACATCAAGGGTGTGCCGGGTGTGGGCAAGAAAACAGCAGCGGACCTGCTCGCGCGTTTTGACTCACTGGATGATATTCTTTCCTCATCAGAAGATGATAAGAAGGTGAAACAGGTTCAGGCAGAAGCCGACGCTGCGATTAGATGTAAACAATTGGTGACCTTGAAACTCGATGTTGCCCTTGGTATCAACCTGAAATCCTTTAGAGTTCGGCCAGTGGATGTGCCGGAAAGATAAGGCACTAGTGTAGAATAAATACTAATAATGATGTGGAAAGTACAGAATGAGTGGAAAGATAAAGTGTTTCAAAGCGTACGATCTTCGTGGGCGAATCCCGGATGAGCTAAATGAAGAAATAGCCTACCGTGTGGGCCGAGGGTACGCAGCCTGGTTGAAACCGAAAAAAGTTGTGGTCGGCCATGATATCCGGTTATCCAGCCCTTCAATCTGTGACGCGCTGATTGAGGGCTTGCTGGATTCGGGTGTTGATGTTTTTCATATTGGAGAGTGCGGTACCGAGGAGATCTATTTCGCCACATCACATTATGAAATGGATGGCGGTATTGTTGTCACGGCCAGTCATAACCCGAAAGACTACAACGGAATGAAGCTGGTGCGCGAGTCGTCAAAACCCATTAGTGGTGACACAGGTTTGAACGAGATTCAGGCGCTGGCGGAAGCAGGGGAGTTTGATGCAATTAGCCATCGGGGTGAACTCAAGACCATCGATCATCGCGCAGCCTACATCGCGAAGCTGTTGGAATACGTGGATATCGCCAACCTGAAACCCTTGAAAGTGGTTGTCAATGCAGGAAATGGCGGTGCGGGTGCAGTGATCGATCGTCTGGAAACTTACCTGCCGATGGAATTCATCAAAGTCCATCATGAGGCAGATGGTCATTTCCCTAATGGCGTACCAAATCCGCTGCTGATCGAAAACCGGGCACCCACCATTGCCGCCATCAAGGCGCATAATGCCGATATTGGTATCGCCTGGGATGGTGATTTCGACCGGTGTTTCTTTTTTGATGCAGCGGGAAGATTTATCGAAGGTTATTACATTGTTGGATTGTTAGCAGAGGCATTCCTGGACGGTGATGGCAACAATCGTGTTATCCATGATCCTCGCCTGACCTGGAATACCATTGATATCGCCACCCGTAGGGGCGGCACAGCCATTCGCTGTAAAACCGGCCATGCATTTATCAAAGAACGAATGCGCGAAGAAGATGCCATTTACGGCGGCGAAATGAGTGCACACCACTATTTCAGGGATTTTTCCTATTGCGACAGCGGCATGATTCCGTGGCTACTCGTTGTTGGTTTGATTAGCAGTAGGGGACAATCACTGGCAGAACTGGTGGATCAACGCATGGCAATGTTTCCGGCGAGTGGCGAGATCAATCGCCGGATTGATGATGCCACTGCCACAATCAAGAAAATTGAAGGTGAATATGCCAGTGATGCGCTTGATGTTGATAGAACCGATGGCTTGAGTGTTGAATTTCAAAATTGGCGGTTTAATGTCCGCATGTCCAATACAGAACCCGTTGTTCGGCTGAATGTTGAATCCCGGGCGGATGTTTCATTGATGGAGCAAAAAACCGCTGAAATATTGGCACTGATGGGTGGCGAAGAACCCTGAAAGACCAGACAATAGTTTTTATACAAGGCACTGGAGAAAAAAGTGGCCAAACTGACTGCAAATGACATTCAAATTGAATATGAGGACCATGGCGATCCAGTCAATCCGGCACTTGTTTTAGTCAGGGGCCTGGGAACACAGCTTATTGATTGGCCAAAAAGAATGATCGATGATCTGGTCGCCAGGGGCTTTTATGTCGTCACTTTCGATAATAGAGATGTTGGCTATTCTCAACATTTTGAAGAAACCGGCGTACCGGATCTATCAAAAATAGCCTCAGGCGAACAGGCGCCTGCCTACCCGCTGCAGGCGATGGCGGATGATGTGATTGGTCTTATGGACGGCCTTGGCATAGGCAAGGCTCACCTGCTCGGCATATCGATGGGGGGGATGATTGTGCAGGTTGCTGCGGCAACCCATGGCGAGCGATTGCATAGCATGATGTCGGTTATGTCCTCCAGCGGGCGCCCGGGATTGGCAGCGGCGACCCCGGAAGCAATGGCATCACTCACCGCGCAGCCAGATCCTGAAGGCGGGGACGACGCGATCGATATGCTCAATGCGCAAGGTCTGGAGATATGCGGCAGCCCCGCGTATCCACAATCTCTGGAAGAACGGTTGTTAATTTGTCGGCGGCGACGTGAGCGTAGCTATAGCCCCGCAGGAATAGCACGCCAAATGGCTGCTGTTGTTGCCGCTGGCAGTCGGGTTGATCTTCTTGCGACCATCGCTCTTCCTTGCCTGGTGATTCATGGGGCTGATGATCCACTTATTCCAGCAGAAGGAGGAGAGGATACCGCCAGATGTATTCCGGGCTGTGAATTGAAGATAGTGCCAGGGATGGGACACAATATTCCGAATGATCTGGTTCCCATTCTAAACGACATTATTGTGCCGTTTTGCCAGGGCGTCGACGGCACCTAGTCTGCTCTGGACTGCTCTGGACTGCATTGAACGGAGCTGAACGGAACGGGCATAGGTTGGTCTGGAACGACACGACCTACCCTCACTGAAAGGTCTTTAAGTGAAAATTATTTAAACGAAAGTGATTTAAGCGAAAGTGATTTAAGCGAAAGTTATTTAAACGAGAGGTTATTGAATGAGTTGGATGGGGAAAATCCTGGGAGGAGGGCTTGGTTTTGTCTTCGCTGGTCCGATTGGTGCCGTTCTCGGCGCTGTGATTGGCCATCACACCATGGATTCGGGCGCTGCTCTTGGCGCCGGTTTAAGTTCACTGGAATCGAAACAGGGAATCTACTTTCTTGCGACCTTCTCCATGCTGGGAAAGCTGGCGAAAGCGGATGGCATGGTAACCCAGCATGAGATTGAAGTTGTGGACCGGGTGATGCGCGACAACCTGCGCCTGGATGCCAAGGCAAGAGAGTTCGCCATTGAGATTTTTAATGCAGCGAAGGATTCAGATGAGCAATTCGAGGATTTTGCAGGGCAGTTCTATACGGAATTTGGCAGCTCACCAGAAATGCTGGGTTCCTTGATAGAACTGTTGTTGCTGGTTGCGCTCGCTGACGGCGAATTCCACGATGCTGAGGAAAGCATGATTCTTGAGGCCGTGAAAATATTCGGTCTGGAAGGTCACTATGGTCAATTGAAAGCGCGGTTTTCCGGCGTTCCGGATAACATCGAGGTTTACTATAAAATCCTCGGCAGCGAATCCGGTGACGAACTATCGGTGGTCAAAAAGAGATACCGAAAACTGGCAATGGAATATCACCCAGACAGAGTCCAATCTAAAGGCCTGCCACCAGAATTTGCGAAGACAGCAGAAGACAAGTTCAAGGAAATTCAGAATGCCTTCGATATGGTTGAAAAGCATGCCAACAGTAAAAAGTAGCGCTTAGCGCAAATTGAGCCTTCAAGAAGTTCCCGCGCCTTTCAATTGTAAGCAGAGGAGGTCCACTCAAAACAGCTACGGGATAGTAAATCCGCCAGCTTCATGGTACTTTTCTTTCGGGCTCCGGGGTACTTGGTTAAAAGTTCTAGGACCAAAAGTCCCATAATAATAAAAGACAGACACAAGGTTGGATTCAAGATTGGATAATGATCAACTGATCGCCTGTCACGAATGTGATGCGCTCTATCGGCGAGAGATTATTCCTGCGAATAGTCGAGCGAATTGTCGTCGCTGTGGTGCGCTCCTCTATCGTCATATTCCGAATTCCCTTAGTCGCGCTCTGGCGCTCTATATTGCCGCTCTGATTCTCTGGATCATGTCCAATATCTTCCCTTTTCTGTCAATGAAAATAGGGGGTATCACGGAAGAAAATCTCCTCATCACAGGGGGTTTGGCGCTTTACGATTTTGGCATGGGTGAACTGGGTCTTGTCGTGTTTCTAACCAGTATTGCGTTTCCGTTTATCGGCATTACCGCCATGTTGTATCTGCTTATTCCTCTTAGGATGGGCCGAGTGCCGCCGTTGATGGGGCCGGTATTTCGACTGGTTAAAATGTTAGAGCCATGGAGCCTGGTGGGTGTATTTATGTTGGGGACGCTAATCGCCGTTGTCAAACTACAGGATTTAGCGACAGTTGTTCCTGGTATGGCGCTCTACTCATTTGCTGTGCTTTTAATCGTTTTTAGCGCTGCACGGTCTAATTTTGATCCCGAAGAACTCTGGCGATATACCCCGGAGAGTCAGATGGCAGTTTCTGAGTTGCCAGCGAGTGGTAAGATCCTGAACTGTCATACCTGCGGCATGCTGCATCCCTATGATGTTGATAATCACCATTGTGATCGTTGCGGAGCGCCTCTGCACTTCCGGGTTCAGGACAGCATTGATCGCACCTGGGCGCTGGTATTGTCTGCAGCGATAATGTTGATTCCGGCGAACCTCTATCCTGTGATGACGATCACCAAGTTGGGTCGCGGTTCTCCTGATACCATTGTGAGCGGTGTTCTCCACCTAATGGAAGGTGGTCTCTGGGGCCTGGCACTCATTGTACTGTTTGCCAGTATTATTGTGCCTTTTGTCAAACTCATTACCCTGAGCTTTCTTCTTTTCTCTGTTCAGAAAGGTTCAGATTGGCGTCCACGAGACAGAACGCAGTTGTACCGGGTCACAGAGGTCATTGGGGCCTGGTCTATGGTTGATATCTTTTTAGTGGGGCTTCTGGCTGGGCTGGTCAGTCTTGGTCTTCTGGCCACTGTGATACCCGGTATTGGTGCGACATTCTTCGGTGCGGCTGTTATCTTAACGATGTTTGCCGCACACAGCTTTGATCCCCGACTGATTTGGGATAACGCATCATCAGATGAGACCGAAATGACCGTATCGAAGGTGCTCATTTGACGGATCATGCTGAAATCGATTCTCCTGTCGTCACCAAAAAAACCGGACCTTCAGTCATTTGGTTAGTGCCGTTGATTACTGCACTGGTCGGTGGTTGGTTAATGTTCAAGACAATTGCCGAACAGGCACCCAGGGCGACCATTAGTTTTAGAACAGCTGAGGGTATCGAGGCAGGCAAGACGCGTATCAAATACAAGAGCGTCGATATTGGTCTGATTGAAAAAATACAATTTGCTGATGACTTCGAAAATGTCGTGCTCACGGCTGAGTTCAATCAGGGAATGGAACGGTTCCTGAAACGAAATACGCGCTTCTGGGTTGTTAAGCCTGAATTGAGTATCCGTGGCGTGTCTGGATTGAGTACGCTGGTGTCGGGTTCCTATATTGAAATAGATCCAGGCCCCGGGGCAGCACAAAACCATTTTGTCGGTCTGGAAAAAATGCCCCAGATTACAACCAACGATGAAGGAACACGGATAACGCTTATTTCCGATACGCTCGGTTCAATTGGCCCAGGCTCGCCGATTTACTATCAGGGGATTCTGGCGGGTGAAGTATTGGGATATGAACTCGCCAGTGACGCCAGAAGTGTCTATATCCATACCTTTGTTCGCGACCCTTTTGATCAACTGGTACGCGGCAATTCCCATTTCTGGAATGTCAGTGGTCTGGATATTTCGATGGGTGCGGACGGACTGGATGTTAAAACAGCCTCTATCCAATCCTTGTTGTTTGGCGGCATCGCCTTCGATTCACCCGAATCGCTGGAACACACCAGTGTCGAACTGGAGAATCTACTCTTCACCTTACATGCGGGGAGGGATGCGATTCCTGATAGCACCAATGTCCGAAAGCTGAAGTTTGTCATGTTCTTCACGGGTTCTGTCAGGGGCTTGAGCGCTGGGGCACCTGTTGAATTCAAGGGGATCAGAATTGGCCAGGTACTTGATATTCGACTGGAGTTTGACAGCGATAAAACATCTTTCCGGATTCCTGTTCTTGTAGAGCTAGAGCCGGACAGGATTACCGATAGAGATCCCGACAAGAATGATAAACCTGAACAGATGCTCGCTACCCTGGTGGATAAAGGTTTGAGAGCGCGACTTCAAACCGGCAGCCTACTGACAGGTCAGCTATTTGTGGAACTCAGCATGTATCCGGGTTCGCCGATTAACCTCGTTGCCGATGGTTATGAAACCTACCCTGAATTACCGACGATTCCTGGTGCGCTGGAAGCGCTGTCCGGGTCAATTATCGGCATCGTACAAAAAATTGAATCTATCGATATTGAAGCCATGGGTGACAGTATTGCAGGAATTCTGGAAGGGGGTGATGACCTGCTCAATAAACCAGCCGGTGAAGAGGCGGTGACAGATTTGCAGGTCTCTATGCGCTCGCTGAGTAAAATTCTTGGCAATGTTGAGCAGGCGGAGGTAGATGAAATTGTGGCATCCGCGAATGGTGTTCTGGTCAATCTGGAGAAAACGCTTGTGCTGGTACAACAGATGCTAAACCCTAATTCACCATTGCAGTACAACGCTATTAAAGTGACATCAGAGTTGGAAGAGACGGCAAAAGCGATCAGGGCGCTGGTGGAAACTTTACAGCGACAACCCCAGTCTCTGTTATTTGGTCGCAAACCTGAGAAAACCAAGGGGGCCGAAAAATGAGGCGACACCGAATCAGTCATAAAGTGGCGGCCGAGTTGTGTTTGCTATTGGTTGTGCTAATGACATTACAGGGATGCAGTAGCGGCAGTGTTGGTCCAACTCATTACTATCTGATCGACCCTGTTGAGCAGACGCCGCTCCGGGAAAATGCAAAGCCGCTGGCATTGGAAATTATGGACCTGCATATCCCGCAGTATCTGGAGCGGTTCCAGATTGCATCCCGCGGCGAAGGCAATCGCTTGATGTTTTCTGATACCTTCCAATGGGGCGAAAATTTCCGTAAGAACTTGACGCGGACATTTGCACGCAATTTATCCCAGTTGCTCGGTACTGTCGATATCGGAACACCTAACAATCGTTCCTCTGCAACCTCTGACTTTCGTATAAAAGTATTTTTGGAAGCTTTTGAACGCAATGATGATGGCGTGGTGCGATTGGTCGCTCGATGGCAAATTGTTGGTCGTCAGGGTGAACACCTGTTCAGTCAGAGGGCAAACCTGTCCAGCAGTCACCCGGTTTCAGCAGGTGATTACGACGGTATCGTCGATATTATGCAGTCTCTATTCGGGCGACTATCCCTGAAGGTAGCAGAGAGTATCGTGATGTTGGAAAACGATACTGGCAAGGCAGGATGAAGTTTCCTGTAATCCACATTTTATTGGCTTCACTGGTACTGTTTGCCAGTACTGATGTTGTCGCGGGGACAAAGCTTGCGAATCCGGCCGTTAAGTTGGCCGAGGCAACGGGTCGCGAAATTATGGAGGCAGTCTACAATCGCCACCAACAATATCCGTTTGTCTACGAAGAACAGTCGATGATTCTTGAGGACAGGCACGGTAACCGCGAAACACGAAAGCTAAAACGATATTCCAGAGTCGAAAGCGATGGCAGAATAAATTTTTTGCTGATTTTTGAATCCCCGGAGGAAGTAAAAGGCGTTTCAATACTTGCTGTGCGCTCCTCCGAGGGTAGGATGAGCCAGTCTCTCTATCTACCGGCATTTGGTGCGGTGATGATCCATAACGAGATCAGCGCCAAAGTAACAGGTTCCGGCGGTGAAGGAGAAGATCCGGTGTCGCATCAGATCGGTGAGGTGAAACGTCCCCCTGTAGAAAACCATCGAGCCAGACCCGTGGACAAGAGCTTTCTGGGGACTGACTTTTCCCTCGAAGATATCGCCGGAGAAGTATTAGACGACTATGTTCACGTACGCCGTGAGGACCTGCTGGTCGATGGTGTGGCATTCTTCGTCGTCGACGTCTATCCACTGCATGCGGGTTCCTCAGGTGAATCGTCGCCCTTGAGGCGCCACTACATTTTGCAGGGAAACTTGTTTATCTCTCGTACGGATCATCTGGATGAACTCGGCCGATTAAGAAAGGTTCAGACCTATCACGATCTGAATCCGGTTAACGGTGAAATGTGGCGCGCCAATATGATTTTGATGGATAACGAAGCAGAGCATCATCGCACGATCATCAAAGTCGATAAGCGGGTGTTCTCTCCGGATTATGTGCCGGCGAGTATGTTTACCAGCGCCTGGTTGTTTAAGAACTATCCACAATTGTCAGAGAAGAGCGATTCGGCGACGATCGGTGGAATGAAGAATGGTATGGAGGATGGCATATGATGTCCAATCTCTTCCTTCTGGGCATTCGTTATCGCGCTATAGTCATGCTGGGCGTACTGGTGATGACGTTGTTCACGGCAGCGGGATTGAATCAGCTAGAGTTTGATACAGGATTCAATAGCCTGATTCCATCTGATGAACCAGAGCGTCTCGTTTACCGGCGCGTTATGGATGAGTTTGGTTCTGATAACAAGACAATCATTTACATTCGTGATGAACATTTCTGGTCACCAGAGAAACTCGCGTTGGTGGATAAGCTTCAGCGAGAATTAAAAAAGATTCCCTATATCACCAGTGTCGATAGCCCTTTTAGTATTCGTGTCATTAGCGGTGAACGAGACCAGGATGGTAGTCATGTGGTGAGTTCGCAGCAGGTGCTTAACGGTGTGCCTGAAACGCAACTGGAAGCGGATCAGGCCAAAGCAAGGGCACTGTCTAATCCATTGTATATCGGTAACCTGTTCTCAAGCGATGGCGCCGTCAGTGCCATTATTGTTACAGCAATAGAAGCAGAAGATGAACAGGATTTTTCTATAGAACTCTATCAGTTGATTGAAGATCTATTGGATAAAAACCGGGGAGAATTTGAACAGATATTTCAGGTAGGCCCGCCCAGGGTAACCGCGGAACTAAGGGATAGCCTGGCTGAAGATTTTGCTATCTTAGGGCCCCTGTCTGCGCTTGTGCTGGTTTTGTCTATTTTGTTTTTCATGAAAAGTCCCCTAGCGGCTGCGGTACCTTTACTCACCTCAGTCGTGACCATTATTTGGACTTTCGGTGTGATGGGCTGGTTGGGAATCCCGCTCAATATACTGTCTGCGATGATCCCGTCGCTGATTATCGTCATAGGGTCCACAGAAGACACTCACATGATGGCAGCCTTCTTTAGAGGGCTTGCCATCAGGATGAAATCTTCCACTCCTGCGCAAGTACTGCCCGTGAGCCACGAGGACAGGCTAGAGGCAATTCGTTATATGTCAAAGCATACCGGGTTACCGATGATGCTGACCATTCTAACGACTGCGCTCGGATTCGGCAGCAATCTTTTTGGCAACATTCTGTTAATACAGCACTTTGCGATGGCATCGACCATGGCAATCGTTTTCAATGGCGTCATTACCATTTTGTTAGTGCCGCCACTTCTCGCGTTGTTTGGCAGTTCAGGTGTAGCGGGTAAGTCCACAGGTGAGCCAGACAGAACAGAGGCACTTTACAAAAACAATTTGCCTGACCGAATTATCAAGACTTTCCGAATTTCCCAGGACCACTTTCCGCTCTATACACTTGGCTTTACGCTGATCCTGTGTATTTTCTTTACCTATCAGGCCGGAAATCTTTACGTCACCAATGATCCCATGTCGTATTTCCCGGAGGACCGCCCTCTTGTGCAAGACACCCGGGTCATTCACGAAGATCTGGCTGGGATTAAAATTTTCTTTATATCCCTGGAATCGAGAAAGAACCGGGCATTTATGGAGCCTTCAAACCTCGAACGACTGAGTGCCATACAGAGCTTTCTCGACAAGCAGGGTGTTTACGACACCAGCATTTCGCTAGCGGATCATTTGAAGTATGTAGAGAGTGAGTTTCGCGGTGGGTTTGGTGATTCGACTCTGCCACAGACTCGCCAGCTGGTCGCCCAGTACCTGCTCTTTTTCCATCGTAGTGAACTTGAAAGCTACGTCAGCCATGATTTTCGACGTGCCAACATTATTGTCCGCCATAACATCAACGACTCACACACACTTAATCAATACATCAACGAACTCAAGATTGCTGTGCAGGATCTTGCCGGACCGGATATCGAAGCGGTTGTTGTGGGCGAAAACCTACTCGTGAATCAGGCGGCGGAAACCCTGATGCTGTCTCAGGTGAAAGCGTTGATACTGCTGCTGGCGCTGATATTTGTACTGATGTCGATAATGTTCACCTCCTTAAAAGGTGGCGCTATCGCGATGATTCCCTCTCTCATTCCCATTGTGTTGATGTTTGGGCTCATGGGTTTTCTGGAAATACCACTTAATCCCGGTACGGCGATGGTGGCTGTTATCGCAGTGGGAATCGCCATTGACGGCACGGTCCACCTGTTAGCACGTTATAATGAACTTTGCCGGGCGACTTCCGATTATGAAGGTGCCGTGCATGAGGCAGTTCAGGAAGTTGCCACGCCGTTAATCGTATCGAGCCTGGCGTTGGCGCTGGGATTCGGAATTTTGCTTTTTTCCAATTTTACCGTTGTTGCACAATTTGGTGCCCTTGCCGCATTCACTATGCTGGTTTCAATTTTTGCCAATCTACTGATTACGCCCATTGTCATGACGAGGGTCAGACTCGTGGGGCTTTATCAGATAATCTCAATGAATGTGGATGACAAGGTATTGGAAACAAGTCCACTCTTTCAGGGTATGACCCGTTACCAGCGTCGCAAGGCAATACTCATATCCGAGATTCATGAGTTTGCCGAAGGCGAGAAGCTCGTCACCCAGGGCGATGTCGGGCGGAACATGTATATGATCCTGGAAGGTAATGCTGAAGTTATCCGGCATGATGGTGAGTCTGAAAGATTATTGGCGAGTCTTGCCCCGGGTGATATCTTTGGAGAAGTCGGTTATATCCGCGCGATCGAGCGCACGGCAGATGTCATTGCAATGTCTCATGTCTCGGTGCTCAATTTTGATTATGAGCGGATGCAGAAGGATCTGAGGTTCTTTCCAAACATTGTGGCAAAACTCAACTTCAATATTAGCGGGATTCTCGGTGGGCGGTTGGCAGATGTCCTGGACTCACAATAACGGGCAGGGCTAGTCTGCGAGCGCAGAAACCGTTGCGCCGGTCAATTCAAGGAAGTCTTCTGAGTCCATTTCGAGTTCAACCCCTCGCTTGCCTGCGCTAAGGAAGATATTCGGAAACCGTTCGATCGAACTGTCGACGAAGGTATTCAGTGGGCGCTTTAACCCAATGGGGCAGATACCCCCAATTACGTAGCCCGTTAGCTTCTCTGCACTTTCAGTAGCGAGCATGCACGCTCGCTTAACACCGGCGCATTTTGCCAACTTCTTCATGTTGAGTTGTTTGGATACAGGCACCAGCACGATGATTGGCTCCGCATTATCAAGATCAATGACAAGGGACTTAAATACCTGTTCTGGATCCAACGCAAGTTTTTGCGCTGCATTAATACCATAATTCCCACCGGTGGAGGCGGCGTAGAGATGCAGCGTAAAGCGATAGCCCTGTTTTTCCAGGACATCAACAGCGGGAGTCATGATTCAAATGGATGTCAGGTGATTTTTTGTTACGATAGCGGAACTGTCGCTAATAAGGAATCAACAATGTATCAGTTTGATCTAAAAACCTATTTGATCTCGATCATGTTGCTGGGGAGCCTCATTGCTTGTGCCCCGACCACAGACAAT
Organism: uncultured Pseudomonadales bacterium; assembly: GCA_964489485.1. GTDB lineage: Bacteria > Pseudomonadota > Gammaproteobacteria > Pseudomonadales > Azotimanducaceae. Next base: position 11,802 of record CAZAZB010000008.1, read on the forward strand.
AAAGAAAATCTCCAGAGCGCAGGCGAAGCCAAGGATCAGGTGCATCCTGATCAAGCACTAATAGACCGTGCAGGAGCCCCCCTCTTTGAGGGAATGGGTAATCACCACCACAAGATTTCCACCGGTAGCCCAGGCGCGCAACGCTATTTTGACCAGGGTCTAACACTCGCTTTTTCCTTCAATCATGCAGAGTCTATTCGTAGCTTTAAGGCGGCACAAAAACTCGACCCTGAATGTGCCATGTGCTTCTGGGGGGAAGCTCTTGCCACCGGTCCTAACATTAACATCACCAGCAATGGCAAAGTCATCATGTCGAAGGATGAACGCCAGACTGCTTATCGAGTATTACAAAAAGCACTGGCTTTAAAAACGAATGCCAGTGAAGCAGAACAAAACTATATCGACGCGTTAGAGAAACGTTACTCCGGGGATGTACAAACAGGACGGGATGGACTCGACCAGGCGTATGCACGGGCAATGGGCGAGATCGCAGCGACTTATCCGGAAGATATGGATGCGGCGGCTCTATATGCAGAGTCGTTGATGAATACCATGCCCTGGAACTATTGGAATGACGACGGGGATCCCAGGCCGGACACAGAGAAGGTCATCGCGTCACTTGAAAGAGTTCTGGCGAAGGCACCTGATCATCCTCTTGCCATTCATTTGTATATTCATGCGGTCGAAGCATCCAGCAACCCCGGTCGGGCAGAAAAGGCGGCGGACAGGTTGGCCGCACTGGTTCCGGGGGCTGGTCACATGGTGCACATGCCGTCGCATATCTACTGGCGGTTAGGACGTTACCATGACGCCTCCAATGCAAATATTGCAGCAGCCAGCATTGATGAGGATTACATTGCACAGTGCAATGCTCAGGGTTTCTATCCGGCGCTCTACTACCCACATAATATTCATTTTCTGTGGGCAGCATCTACCATGGAGGGGCGAAGTGCATTATCGATAGAGTCCGCGTTACGGGTGTCAAAAAACGTTAACATAGAGCAGGTTAAACAATTCCCGACCATCGAATTCTTTCGTACAATTCCGCTCTTATCCTATGTGCGTTTTGGACAATGGGACAAGATTCTTGCAGAACCCGAACCACCGGAAGACTTTAAGTACTCACAAGGGGTGCGACATTATGTTCGAGGTATTGCCTTTGCTGCCAGAGGCGACATTGACGCTGCGAAGAAGGAACAAGCAGCACTCGAACCGCTAAAAGAGTCAGTTTCTATTAAGTTTCTGGACAAACGAGACTATCCGGCTAGCCTGTTGCTGGATATTGCCAATCAGTTATTGCTTGGTGAGATAGAGTTTGCGGGGAAGAACTATTCCGGTGCGGCAAGCCACTATGCCAGGGCGGTCACAGCGCAGGATTCATTACCTTATACAGAGCCTCCCTTCTGGTACTACCCGACACGGCAATCACTCGGGCACGCGTTATTGAAAGATGGCAGAGCAGGGGAGGCCGAAGCGGTTTATCGCAAAGATCTCGATATCTACCCTAGAAATGGCTGGTCCATGTTCGGCCTGGTACAAGCGCTCGAGGCCCAGGATAAATCCAGTGAAGCGGCCAAAGTTCGCCAACAATTTGATGAGGTTTGGCAGATGTCTGACATAACGCTCACGGCATCCAGGATTTAAATGTGGCTGAAAGCAATGGTTTCATTCCGCTGAGCCAGTATACGGAATATCCTGCAGAGGAAATGTTGGTCAGGTCTGCTGCCTTCTATGAACAGATGAAACGTCGTCGGACTGTGCGGGACTTTTCATCACGCGCTGTGCAAAGGGAAGTGATAGAAAATTGCATTCGTGCAGCGGGTACCGCGGTGAGTGGGGCGAATATGCAGCCCTGGCAATTTGTTGTTGTAGAAGATCCCGCCATAAAAAGCGCGTTAAGGATTGCCGCAGAAAAAGAAGAGAGAGCTTTTTACGAGCAGAAGGCACCGCAGGAATGGCTTGATGCATTGGCGCCGCTGGGGACTGATCCTAACAAACCTTTTCTGGAGGTTGCACCATTCCTGATAGCGGTTTTTCAGGAACGCTTCGGTGTACTGGAAGATGGCAGAAAAGTTAAGCACTACTATGCAACCGAATCCGTCGGCATCGCCACTGGACTATTGATTGCTGCAATTCATCATGCGGGGCTTGTGTGTTTAACCCATACACCCAGTCCGATGGGTTTTCTTAACGAGGTGCTAGACAGACCAAGATCGGAACGACCTTTTCTGCTGCTGGTCGTTGGCTATCCAGCTGAATTAGCAACAGTACCAGACATTACGAAGAAAGCGCTCACCGATATCAGCACTTTTATATAGTCACCTGGTCGACAAGGCACTGGATTGTTGCCAGCTCTTATCGAGAACGGGATCAAGAACAGGATAATCGCGGATCTTATGTCGATTTCTTCTTCGCTGCCTGTGCAGCGGTGCGTTGTTCCAGCGAGATAAGGTCCAGCAATATATTTCCTGTTTCTATCAAATACGCATCCGGTTCAGCGTCTTTTTTGTCAGCTTCGGCCTCTTCAATTGTGGCGTCCTCTCTTGACGGTGAATCAACGACGCCAGCCATTTCATTGCCAGTCAGTCCTTCACTCGAGTGACTATCACTATTGGCATCAGGTGCTGTAACGCCGCCACCGGTTGCCGCAGGGGGTGTTACCTCAGCTAGCGTTGGTTCATCATCTTCATCCAACTCATCTAGCGATGCGATGGCCGTGAGTCCCTTGGCCAGACGTTTCGTGTTTTCAAGCGCCAGCCAAAATGCGTCCGAGTCTTCTTTTTCCTGATGCCTGGTTTTCTCATTCAGGCTGATATGGGTCTGATTGCTTCTATCCCGTCTGTAGGCAAATGCTTCCTTAAGAAAATTAAATTCCGCATCGGTCTTAACTCGATCTTCGTGTAGTGCGATTAAATCGGTTAGGTAGCTATCAACCGCATCCTTGTGCCGAAAACCGGCTGCCTTGATCTCATCCCAGGGAAGTGGATTATCCAGGGTACTTTCACCAATTGATTCAGGATCATAGTTTGCAGGGTAGGCAATATCCGGAATAATTCCCCGGTGCTGTGTGCTCTCGCCGCTAATACGGTAGAACTTTGCCTGGGTCATCTTTAGTTGACCTCTATTGAGCGGCTGCAATGACTGGACGGTGCCTTTACCGAATGTCTGTGAGCCTATAATCAGGCCACGCTCGTAGTCCTGAATCGCACCGGCGAAGATCTCGGATGCCGATGCGCTCAACCGATTGACCAGAACAGCCAGAGGTCCGTCGTAAGCCGTACTGATGTCTGTATCATTCAAGATATCAACACGATTACTTTTACTTCGAATTTGTACCGTGGGACCACGATCAATAAACAGGCCAGTCAGAGTCTTGGCTTCCTGTAGCGATCCACCACCATTGTCCCGCAAGTCGATGACAACACCATCAACACCTTCCGCGATCAGATCTACCAGCAGGTTCTTCACATCCCGGGTGGTGCTTTTGAAGTTTTTATCACCTTGTTGCAGAGCGCGAAAATCGATATAGAAAGTCGGAATGTCAATGACGCCGATCTTCTTGGTGTGACCGAACTGTTCTATCTCAATGATTTCAGATTTGGCAGATTGTTCTTCCAGTTTCACCTTGTTTCTGGTGATCTGGATAATCTTTGATTCAGAGCCAGTTTTGTCAGATGCCGGAATAATATCCAGTCGGACAATGGTGTCCTTCTTTCCTCTGATTAATTGAACGACTTCATCCAGGCGCCAGCCGATAACGTCAACCATCTCGCCATCTAAATCTTGTCCGACAGCGATGATCTTGTCATCGGGCTTGAGCTGTTTCGCTTTTGCTGCGGGTCCAGCGGGGACCAGGCTAACGACCTTGGTATATTCGTCTTCGAGTTGCAAGACAGCGCCGATACCTTCCAGGGACAGGCTCATATTAATATTGAAATTCTCACTCGTTCTTGGGGAGAAATATTGCGTATGCGGGTCGTAGGTCTTGGTAAACGAATTCATGTAGAGTTGGTACACATCTTCACTGTTTGTTTGTAGTGTGCGCGTGAGACGATTTTTGTATCGCTTGAGCAGAAGTTCCTGAATCTTCTCCGGTTCCTTGTCTGACATTTTGAGATTCAAAACGGCGTTCTTGATTCGTTTTCGCCACAGATCGTCGAGTTCTTCGAGGTTTGCTGCCCAGGGAGCATCTTCCCGGTCGAGTTCCAGTGACTCATCGACGTTGAAATCGAATTGATCAATGCCGTTTTCCAGTATTTGGATATTCTGCTGGAAACGTGAGACGACACGAGCATGGTAGCGGTTAAAAATCTTGAAAGCCGGGTCAAGGTTTCCTTTTCGCAGCGCGTTATCCATTTGAAAACGAAAAGTCTCAAAATGAGCGATATCTTCCGCTGTCAGATAACTCTTGCTCGGGTCAAGGTCTTCGAGGTAAGCCTGATAGATTCTTTCGGAAAGGTCGTCATCCAGAACTGTCGGCACATAGTGCCGGCTGGCGAGTGCGTCCACAATATTGCGAGTCGTCTGGCGGTGGATTGGCATAGGTTCGAGCGGCGCCGCACGTTCATTCCTGACTGTTCCATAGCTTGCACTGGATAGGACCAGTGCCATCGCGAGGGTGGCGGACCAGACTGGAATCCTGACTGATTTTTTCAATATGACTCTCAATCTATCTCCCAATAGTAGGGAGAGTGGTTTGTTACTAAAATGATCTTCCATAAATTCGTTAACTTCTAAGATTGTTACTCTAAAGGATATGTGACCCGTATTGCGCAGCAAGGTTCTATAACAGTGTCCATTTTTCGTCTAGTTGAACGCCGGTGGCGATAGAATCGCCAGCGGCTACAAAAATTGCGATCACAACAGAAGTCCAGAATGATGAACCCCGCCGAAAACAATTAGCTGGTCAGTGGCGAGAAACCTAAAAGGACGTATTCAGTGTTACCGACGATTCCATGGGAGTCAAGAAAATTGCCGTTAAATACCCTGAATAAAATTGAGACCTTAAGACGCTCAGTGTGGCTTGATATAGCTTAAGAAACAAGAACTTACGATGGTTTCATTCGATGAGCGTTAGGATTCAATAGATCAGTGGTAAATTTCGGTATTTCAATACAGAGTTGGTGTGCCATAATGCGTCGTTTTCACGATTCAGGAACAACAGCCAGTATGAAGAAGAACTTATTAATCAATGGCTTACTCGTCGTAAGTTTGATGGCCTCACCATTCGCCACAGCCGAGGATTCTGGTGCAGCCAATGCCGAACCGGAAGTTCCTGTCGATGACCTGAAAAATGAAAGAGGCTACTTCTTTGGGTATTCCTTCGGCAATATGCTCAAAGAAGGCGGAAATACTGATGTTAATCTAGAGAACCTGCTGCAGGGTCTGAAAGATTCTATTGCGACAAAAGTGCCGAATTTGACGCCTGAACAACAGCAACGTGTTATCGCCGAGATTAGAAATCGGCAACAAGAAGTGGCGACACAGAAACAACTTGCACAAGACAAGGCAGCCAAAGACAGTCTTGAAGCAGGACAGGCGTATTTGATTGAAAATGGCCAGAAAGAGGGCGTCAAGACCACGGAATCCGGATTGCAATATGAAATGCTGGTCGATGGGAAGGGTGCACGCCCACGAGCCGAGAGTAAAGTCGAGGTACATTACGAGGGGAAACTGATTAACGGGACGATATTTGATAGCTCCATTCAGCGGGGCAAGCCCGCAGAATTTGGACTTAATCAGGTAATTGCCGGTTGGACAGAAGGACTTCAGCTGATTCGGGAAGGTGGCAAAGCGCGATTGGTTATACCGCCAGAATTAGGCTACGGTACCGGCGGTACCCGTGGTATTCCACCCAATGCTGTTCTCATTTTTGAAGTTGAACTGTTGTCCATAAAAGACGAAACCTGAAAGACTTGAACCAGGGTGCTATTGAATGTTGAGATAGATAGGCACGGTGCGCCCTGGCGGTTCGGACATGACCTGACTGAATACCTGTTCATCCCATTGATAACGAACCAGATAGCCGCTAATGGTTTCTATGTCGTTGGTCACCAGGCAGTTTCCTGATCGGAGATCCCAGTCGATTAGATCCAGAATATTGTTTCCTACCGGTTTAACGCCGGGACAGCCGTTTAATTGCTGGTGGCTTTGCTCGACCTCAATGATTGGTTCAGCGCTGAGTACATTTGCTTCTGCGTAAAGCTCTGCGGCGCTTGCGAGATAGCTTGTCAGGAGGAAGCCAAGAATCAGCGTAATTTGCAGCATTCTTTGCGCGGCGGTTTCAGTCAATATTTTGAACATCATGGGTTGTTCTCCTTTTGAAATCCGGGAATCAGCACGCCGATTCGATAACGTGATTGTGGGGTCAGGTTTGATGGGTCCAGTAGAACAATCGTTTTGGTTCTGGACAGCTTGTCATCACTTAATATTAGCTGAATGTCGGGAACGAGCCGTTGCAGTGATGCGACAAAACTTTTTGCCCTGCTTGAGCTATCAAAACGGGTGAGTTCAATCCGTGTAGCCTCGTGCAACAATTTGGAAGAGGTGCTGTTCAGTTTCGCTGATATCCAGCGTCGTTGACGGGTCACCTTATCCACATAGGTCGCCACGCTTTTCGGTACATCTGATCTTTTTTTGATGCGACTCGGACCATAGTTGTAGGCTGCAAGCATCAGATAGTCGTCCTGCTCGTATTTGTCCGAGAGTTCGCGAAGATAGCGTGCACCCATTTCGATGTTCAGGCAGGGGTTATAAAGTTCCGCGACTCTTCGTGATCCTAAGTGGCGGGCTGTAACAGGCCAGCGCACCTGCATGAGACCGTGGGCATTCCTTGCGGATCTCGCTGTAGGATCCCAGTTACTTTCAACGAAAGCGACTGCTAGTAATAGGTCCAGGTCGACATTGTGTTGTCGGCTTGCTATCTCAAAGCATCCTAGAAATGGGAAATCAATCTTGCTTCCGGTGTCTGCTTTTACTGCCGGGCTCAACCAGAGAGAAAGAGCGACCAGAAGCACTGATACTAAGCGATTCATAGCTCAACAACTCGTGGTGGGCTCGGAGACTGAAATCCGGTCAGCCTGGCAATTGCTTCCAGTACTGAAACTCTATCCACGTCGGTTGTAAATTCAAAACCAACTTCATACTGACCCGGACCCACTTTGATAATACGAAACGCCTGGCCCAGCTGGTTTTCGAGTTTGGTCGCGAACCCGGAGGCAGATGCTTCACTGCGAAAGGGTGTCCAGGCGACCTGGAACAGATACGGCGCTACCTCAGGAATCAGCGCCAAACCATCTCCGGTCGTTAGTTCTGAGGCGTTGTTGTTGACTTCCTCCGGCTTTTCAATGGCATCGATTTCGGATTGAACTGTTTCTGGAAGTGCTGCTTTTG
>CAZAZB010000008.1:19293-24454 GCA_964489485.1 uncultured Pseudomonadales bacterium
TGGAAGTGCTGCTTTTGAAAGCGTTTCCTTTAACAGATCTTCTTTTGGTTGGGCTTCTGTTATCAGAGATTCTTCTGCCAGGGCTTCTTTTAACAGGGTTTCTTCTAACAGGGCTTCTACTGGTTCAATTTTGACTGCTTGAGCTTTAACTGATTGAGCGTTAACCAGTTGAACTTTAGTTGCCTGAGCTTTAATTGATTGAGCTTTTACGGGTCGAGTCTCCGTTAGTTGAAACGCCTCCGTAAGGGGATCCTGTTCAAATCCATCGTCTGATAATGCCAACCCATCCTCTAAATCCAGCGGTACTCTATTTGAACTTCGTTTTGATTGTTGGTCGATTGCATCGCCGATAAGCCTGGCAAGTTTATGGTTCGCTTCGCTTGTCACCTGATCAACTTCGCTCGTTGCATGGGATATGGTTCTGAGAATGGGATTGCGTGTCAGCGAAAATGACATCATTGCAATCGCAGCCAGCAACCCAATTAAGATACCTGATAACAATTTCATTTTCGTTCCTCGTTTTCTTTCCTTAAATAGGCGCCAGGATGAAGTTTTAAAGTTTGATGACCTGGTTGTTGTAGCGAGTCAAATGTATTGCCTGCCAATCAGTTTGATGACTGAATTTCTTTAGCTGATTTTTGAAAGCGATGAGCCCTAGTGGGCTGTCGGTCAGTTCACCGGTACAGTGGTGGCTACTGGTCTTCAATGTCTGGTTCAGGGATAGTGCTGTCGATCGTTTTTCCACGGCGACGACATAGAATCCGGTCGTAGGAATGTCCGCGGACTTACCCTCGGGCAGCATAAGACCATAATGTTGGTTGCCTGCCGCGGTGCGGGCAGGTTTGTCGCAATTAACGGGTCTCACCTGTCCCTCTTTTGAATAGAACATCACGGTATAGGCAGGACGTCTAAGACTAAACTTAACATCAACGCATTGTCGGTCATTGTTTTGGCAAGCATTGTTTCGTGAATGGCTCGATACCAATCTGATTTCACTTAAGAGGTCCGGGACAGCTTGTTCATGTTCGCTAACACGAGGGGACGAACGAGTGAGTAGGCTTGCTGGCGTGCTAGTCGCCATGGCTAGATCCATCACTTTAACCGTCGCGATTCGGTGCATTTCTTCAGGCGCGCTGGCTGAAGCCATACTCAAGCCGAGAGTGTGCGTGAAATCGCCTTTGCCGATGTGAGCAGAATCCAGCGTATTTATAGCGTCAGCATCAGGTACATTTTTTAGATTAATGACCGACGCTGCCTCGCTCATTTGCATGGTGATCGCAACGGATTTTGACAGGCGGGACTGGATGCGTCCCTGGATCGCAGCAATTGACTCGTCGAGCACCGGCTCAAAATAGATAGGAGAGGGAATATTCATAGCGCATTGGAGTTGCGCGATGAGTGCCTGGGTGATCGCCACGGTCTGCTTCAGATTGAATATGGGCCGTTCTTCTGTGGGCGTAGAAAAGGGTGTTCTATATGCCTTCTTCTGGTCGTTGGTGATCTTGCCTTGCCAGGAGATGTTAGAGCCATTTAGCCAGATGCCTTCTTCGACATCGACCATCGCAAGGGCGATTCGGTACCGGCTGTTATGTTGTTTTTTGACTTCTATGCCGAGTACATTATCCACTTTGAGAGGCTGGCAACGACGGGTATTATCCAACGCTATACGAACGTCCGATGTCTTCAATAGACCGTCAATGAGTTGAGATTTGATCTGCTGGGTGAGTTCATCTGAAACAGTGACCGGGTAACCGTCTTCCATGGCCATCACCTGGATTAGACTTCCCTTTAAGCGAGGGTGGCGGGTGAGCAATTCACTGAATTTTGGTACCGCCTTGTCATTCACCCAGTCTCCCAGGTCTGCGCCGAGTTGATTGTCCGCAAACAAACTACCGGCAGACAGTAGCAGGGTCGTGAACAACAGGTATTTGAAGACTGTTCCAGATCCATTAGTGCTGTGCCGAGGGGTACTGCTGTGATATTGAATTCCAGGTTCAGATTTCATGGCTAATCCGTCCATCTTGATGAATGACAAGAACACCGGTTTTGTTTTCGATGTTTGGAGATTCCAAAAATTCGTTAAGATCCTGTCGGGTCGTTCTGGGTAAGGCCACCAGATACACAGGGGATTGAGACTTTTTTTCAAAGCGGGATGAAATATTGGAAGGGATTGACTGCCTCATGATTTCAAATAACTCCCCGGACGGTTTGGCAGAGGTGACGTTGAATGCCGGGTCCATCTCCAGGAAGCCGTTTGAAGTGCTGGCGAATAACTTGAGATTATTTGTTGCAATCAGATGCATGAAAGTGGCATCTGAATCGAAACGGAAAGTTAGTACTTCTGTCGCTGGTTCAGTATTTTTTTTATTGTCGGTAAACTGGATATTTTTTTCGGATTCGACTTCTGCTGTAATTATTTCCTGTTCCGGTGAGTCGGCAGGGTTGCTATTCGCTGATTTGGTTTCGACCGGAGAATAAGACGTTGCTAATATGTCATTCAATATTTCGTTCAGCGGTAGGTCGGCAAGAATATCTTGATTTGTTTTCAACAGATCACGTTGCTCTGAAACCAGATTGACCGCCACCGCCGGAAGTGGTTCGACCTTCTGCTCTGGTAAGAATTTTGTCTCCTGCGGCATTGTAATCTGCGGCGACACCAAAGCGGTTTTTGTACCAGGAAACGCTGGGGTTTCCTTACCTGTTTGTGGTAGCAGTGTTACTTGTGGCGCTGGAACTGCTTGTGGTACTGGAGCTGCTTGTGGCACTAAAGCTGCCTGTGCTTCAACAGTTGTTTGCGGTTCTACATCCTTAACCAGCGCCATTATTGCAATCAGGCAGAAGGCAATGATCGCCATAAATCGCATCACATCTGCCTCCAAACCGGCAGTGTTGATTTGGCGGTGATTGCGTTGCCTAGCCATTCCTGATGAGCTCCATTTCGGTATGTTTTTGTGTTGGCGAATCCGATGCTGCGACGCTGTCGTTAGCCTGCTCATCGAGCTGTTTATTTTTGGTGAATTGCAGTGAATCCATCGCCGACAGGTGAGATTCAATTCTGGTGAGTTGTTGCAACAGCTCATTGAATTCGGTTCTTTCTTCCTGGTGGTAGTAACCCGTCAACCGGGCGCCAAGAGAGATGGTTTTCATCAGTTGCATCAGGTAACCACCAATGGCACCGACGATGGTTGTGGTTAAGGCGAGCAGTATTCCGCCATCTACCAGTTGAGAAAGTATTTGCCCTGCGCCTTCCACGAACGCACCAGGTGCATCCAGAGTAGTCGAAAGTGCGCTGCGCATGCCGATTGCAGTCCAGACAACACCAATGCCGATGAAGAGGTGTATCCATACATCGCTGAGTTGATCCAGTTGCACAACATGCTTGTAGGCGGCATCTTGTTTGATGAGTCGGTTCAGCTTAATGAGATTGGCGCTATAGAAGGTCAGTACTGTGGCAAATGGCCAGATGGATTGACCCATGTTCAGCACAAGCCATTCGCTGGTTTGTGTGAGAAGGTCTGTTTCTTGCCAGGGGAGATAGACCAGCATGGCAAGCAAACCCATCGCAAAACCGACGAGGGCTCCCCCCAGGTAACTTGCCATGCCGGGAAACATTATAGATTGCCCGCTTCACAGGCCCGGCAGGTCGCTTCCAGCACTAACTCAGCCTGTTTTAACAAGTGGTCCGCGCGGTAGTAGGATGCACTGTCTTCGCTGGCCCGAACCAGACCCAGTTCCTTGTCTTTCAGTTCCATTTGCATGTCGGCGAGAACCTGCGCACGGGAAGGGCAGGTTTGGGAACAGGTGTTGTATTCGCCAGTCAAAGAAACGAACTTGATATTGAAGTAGCGGTTATAGGTCGATTTCGCCTGTCGCTTGCTGATAATTCCGTTATCACTGGCGTGAACCAGAAAGTCGCTGAACTGCCTCTTGTTGTCCGGGCTTGGATTGTTCCCCGCTATTTCTAACAACTGTCCTAGATAGTTATCGAAACTGTATTCGCAACCGGACGACAATTTATCTTCACTGATACTCATGGCACTGCTCAATGAGGGTTTGAGGTTGACTACACAGTGATCGACGACATCGGTGGTCGTACAGGACACGATGAGTAATGATGTAATGGCGAGAAGCGCAATGCCAAGAGGGCGTTTGATGCTAGCGTAATTCATGGTAAAACTCCTTTCTAATCGGGGAAAATGGTTCCTAAATCTCATTCCTGCAATTTCTTCTTACAGCTCCTTTTCACAGCTCTTTCTCACAGCTCTTTCTCACAGTTCCTTCCTACAATTCCAGGGGGCTGACATAAGGGGTGTCACCGGCAAGAAAGGGGGCAGATGCGATGGGTGCGTCACCCAGTGCCTCACCAAAGAGAATGGTCTTAACACCGTTAACAACTTCTGACATCTCCGGCGTTATCTGCCCAAAGGATTGATTGAGTTGCTCCATCAGCGTCGCCCGGCTGATTTCTTCCTGAGTCGCTGCGATTAACCTTGATGCCTCGTCCATATCCAGATAAATGTCCGATGCGATAACGGCGAGCGATTGGTTTGCGCCATTCTTGCGTGTCGCAACAAGGTCGTAATACTCTTTGAATCGATCTGACAAACGAATACCGGAGCGTCCACGCAGGGCGATCTGTTTGTCAGCAGATTTCGACTCGGTGGACTCGCCAAGTAACAGGTTTTGTAAACTGGTTGGCGTTGATTTCTGTCCCAGCTCAACACGCAACCGTTTTTCAAGGCTGGTTCGGGTGTTGGTGACGGCACGTTCCATGTCCGGTAGTTTCTTCGTCATGATGTCCAACATCTCAAGATAGGTCGCGCCAATTTGTTTGGCGATGCGCTCGCAGCCCGGGTCTTCATCGGCGCCTGCACACTGAGATTCTGTGTAGAGTTGCTGCTGCAGGTCCAATCGCGAAATAACATCCTGAATGTTGTTTTCCATTTCCTCCGCTACTTCACTGGTTTCTCGAATATCTTCAAGAACAGTGGTTGGGAAGAGCCGCATGACCGGACCTGTTGGTGCTGCTGCGAAGGCCGCGCTGGCAACGAGGCTCGCGACGACCAGCAGACCGGTGAATTGGAATTTCTTCTTCATGGTTTTCTCCTTGAGTTGGTACTTGCTACGGGTACTTGCTACGGGTACTTGTTACTGGTACTTG
>CAZAZB010000009.1:0-6734 GCA_964489485.1 uncultured Pseudomonadales bacterium
AGGTCTCGCGGGTGGCTACTCTCCAATAACCGGTATCTTCAGCACTGCCGAGATTTCTGACACCATAGCGGAGGGGGGGCTTAGTGTGATGTTTCACACCTACGCTGCACTACCACAATCCTGTGCCGCCGCCGCGAAAGTACTTTCAATATTGCGCGAAGAAAACCTGATCGAGCGCGTTAACAAGATTGGCCCGCAACTCAAAGCCAAACTCGAAGACAAGTTCAGCCAACATCCCCTCGTGGCCGAGATTCGCGGCGAGGGCATGTTGATTGGCATCGAGATCGTCAAAGATCGTGAAACGCTGGAATGTTTCCCGGAAGCCGATGCCATTGGTGACAAGGTGGTGGGCAACGCACTGCGTGAAGGCGTTTTCTTTTACCCCGGAGGGACAGGTGAAGTTCGTGACATTGTTTGCATTGGCGCGCCTTATATTATCGGTGAAGAAGAAATGGATCTGATGGTCGATGCGCTCAGTAAATCTCTGGACAAGGTGTTAGCTGAAACGGGCTGATATCAATCGGTTAGTATAAAAACCAGAGACTTCCTAATCACCCGGGCTTACGCCTGGTCTTTCTGGCAATCCGCTGATCATAACCTTTGTCGACCCGGAGCCACCACGCACATGGACCTCACCGAAGATACGATTTCTTGCCCTTATTGTGGGGAGTGCATCAGCGTCCTGCTGGATCATTCGGATGCAAACCAGGAATATATTGAAGATTGCCAGGTTTGCTGCAAACCCATTATATTCAGTCTGGTGCTGGCAACGGATAATGAACCGCATGTGTCGGTGCGCAGTGAGGATGAAACTTACTAACCCTGTCGATTCGTCTTGTCATCTACTCGGGAAACCTCATTTCTAAGGAATAATCATCTAAATAGGTTAGCTTCTTGTTCATACTCCAGGAGACCCTATGAAATACCTATCTTTTGTTGCCATTATTTCGATGCTAACGTTTGCAGGACATGTACAGGCAGATGAAAAAGACCAGGATTTATCTCTGGATGAGCTACTTCCCAGACTACAGCAACATAAATGGGCTCATGGCACCAAGGATTGCAGTTTGAATGAAGATGCTGCAATTGAGGTTTATCGCTATAACCAATCGACTTACATCCTGCGCCAGAATAAATGCTTAAGCTTTGAAGCACCATTTATGTATCTGTTCATCGGTGAAAAGGAATCATTGCTCCTGGATACAGGAGCTGCCGCAAGTGCGCAAGACTTTCCCCTGTACGAGACTCTGAATACAATTATCGCGCAGAGCACAAAGCCCAGCAAAAGGATGTTGTTGGTTATTCACTCTCATGGCCACGGCGATCACTACGCCGGAGATTTTCAATTTGAAGAAAAGTCCGGCATTACCCTGGTTAAACCCAGTGCTGCGGCAATTTCGGAATATTTCAATTTCAAGGATTGGCCAACTGAGGAAGCTTCCATCGATCTTGGAGGCCGCAAGATTACAATTATTCCAACACCAGGCCATCAGGAAGAAGCGCTTACGATTTATGACACGCAAACGAAGTGGCTCCTGACTGGAGATACCCTCTATCCTGGTCTTATCTATGTGAAGGATTGGAAGGACTATCGACAGAGCATTGCTCGACTCGATTCTTTCTCCGCTTCTCATGAAGTCAGCGCGATTCTAGGTGCTCATATCGAGATGACCAGTAACCGAGGTGAATATTATCCGATTGGCTCAACCTACCAGCCTGAGGAAGCGTCACTCCTGTTAAGACTTAAGGATTTGTTTGCGCTAAATCAAGCACTTCAACAGTCCACGAAGGCGACTAAAATTTCGATGGATGGATATGTCGTTAAACCAATGAATAGATTTCAAAAAATACTAAGCAATCTGGTAAGGCGGGGTAGCCGCTAATTGGCAAATATTGTTCCGGCGCTTCTTCGATAGTGGATAATTTGAACGTGTGAGAACTTACCATCGATGAAAACTGAGCTTCAAATCGCCATTGATGAGAGCGGACCGTGCGCCAACTTTTTCTCTATCACTTTTCTCATCTTCAACAAATTCTGCTCATCTCCGGTCCAGGTAAACCAACCAATATGTGAAGCTGCAATTTGCAACTCATAACAACGATTCCTAATGGCAGCGTTTTCCAGGTCAACACTATCGAGATCATCCGCCAGCAATGTTCTATTCCATAGGTCTGATTTCTCTATGACAGGATGCCACTCGGCCCATAAGGTGCACCAGGCAACATCGAATAAAAAGTCACCCAGTACCGAACACTTCCAGGAAAAAACAGCCGAAACCTCATTAGCGTCCCGGGAGACCAGTACATTCTGGTGAAGTAAATCGCCATGAATCAGGTCCCGACGTTCAGGGCAATAGGGTAATAACGCATGAATCTCGCGTTCACACTGTTCGAACAGCTGATTCAAAGGTTCATCTGCTGCAACGTGCGCGCGCCACCCGCCCACATGTGAAGTCGGGTCATCAACGAGACCAGAGAGCAACCAGTCCTGCCAGGTTAGAATCGTTGCATCTTTTTGGTGCCAGATAACCTGTTGCCGACCAGTCGATGATGCAGAACGCAGAGCCATGAGGAGCTTCGACATGGCTTCACTGAATCTGCTTGCCTCCTGTTCGGGTATCGCTTCAATAAAGTGTCCATAGTGGCGACGAGAAATAGAAAAGTGTAATTCCTGTGTTTTCCCATTTTTTATAATAACGGGAATAGGCAGCGCAGAACTGGAGAACTGTACCGCGGCAGCATCTATCCGGTATCCCTCGGCAGAGTGACCAAGTCGTAACACATAATCTTGCCCATCTGCAGAATAGGAGTAAGCCGATGACCAGAATCCACCTTCAAGTGGTAACAGCTCGATTATGGCAGTACCGTGTTCCGCACCGAGAAATTCCTCGAGCAAAAGGGCATCGACCTGTGGCTTCTCTGATTCTTTCATTCTGGAGGTGAGTCTACCTCTTTGGCATATCCTTTCAACCGAACATGATACCGCTGGTGAAATCACCGTGGGAACCTGCGCTACGCGGATCAGATGGGCCCTGCCAACAAATCTTTACACAGCACGGTGTATTTTGAGGAGATTCATCACTTCATCATGTGGAAGCGCTTCAATTCGACTACCCTGATACCCCTCCATTGTTTCGTTGGCGAATATTGAATTCATAATAGCCTCATCAACAGACTGGATGACAGCCTGGAAAATACGATCCAGCCTGGCATTGGGAATAAAGTCAGCAGTGGCGAGCTTTTTTTCCTCATGATGTGCGGTTTCGTTCGCGGTGGAGAACGCCATAAATATGTCTCCTGATCCGTGACCTGAAATCGCGCCGGAGCGGCCAATACCGAGACCCATTCGCCGCGCAAGTCGCTTTAGTTGATGGGGTAACAGTGGTGCATCGGTTGCCACTATGCCGATGATGGAACCCCTTTCGTCTTCATCATCAGGTTCATTTAGCATTCGCCCGACAGGTATGCCGGCAATGGTTAGCTGATCACGTTGGCCAAAATTTGCCTGAACAAACGCACCAACCGTAACATCTTCGCCAGCCGTTTTAATCACGCGAGAAGCGGTGCCGGAACCCCCTTTGTAGCCATAACAGATCATGCCCGTGCCACCGCCGACGCTACCCTCGTCAATAGGACCGTTGGTTGCGTTATCGAGGGCGGCAAAGACATGCGACTCCTTGATGTGGAATCCATTGATGTCATTGAGCAATCCATCAAAAGTTTCACCTGCAACCGGCAACGCCCATTGCCCGAGGCGCCCCATTCTCTCGACCATCCACTTGATGGAGGCGTCCCTCGCGACGCCACAAGAATGCGTATTGGTCATCGTGATCGGTCCATCACACCTTCCGCTCTCTTCCATCCAGATGGTTCCGGTTAGTTCTCCATTTCCATTTAGTGAATGACAACCAGCAAACACCGGTATCGATAATTTGTCGACAGGCCGGGGCAGTATCGCCGTGACGCCTGTTCTAATAGAGTCGCCTTCAATGAGCGTGGCGTAACCCACTTGCACGCCCGACACATCGGTAATCGAATTGTTCTCGCCTGGGTTGCCCAAAAAAGGGACACCAGCACCCCGGGCCCTTGTTTTACCATCAGGTGTTTTCTTCCAGCTATTCATTTGATCTCCTGGTCATCTGCCCTAGACAGGTGGCGTTCCCTTTCGACCGGTAATGATCCATCGTAACAAGGGCAGATGTTGACGCCCTTGATACCTTTCACCCTCATACAAATAGGCGGGTGATAAGAACAATCCCAGTTGTTCTATTTCTGTTTGGGAGTCCAGATAGGCACCGGTCGTCATAAATTGTTCAAAGCCTTGCGCATTCACACCAC
Source organism: uncultured Pseudomonadales bacterium (assembly GCA_964489485.1). Lineage (GTDB taxonomy): Bacteria > Pseudomonadota > Gammaproteobacteria > Pseudomonadales > Azotimanducaceae. The sequence continues at coordinate 4,339 of CAZAZB010000009.1, forward strand.
ATCGCTCCAGAATTTCACTCACACTATCGAAATTTTCCGGAGGTCTTAGTTCTCGAAAAGTCAGTGAGAAAACCAGACCTACATAATCCCAGACCGTCGATTCGCAAGTGTCTTCCTCGATCATCCAGAGAAGAGCAGAATCAGCAACGGACGTATCAAAATGACCAGCAACAGATGCAACGGAAATACCGAGTCGATCACAATCCCGAACTCTTTCTCGCTGCCGATCCTCTTTTCTCGCCTGAGCCCGTTTCGCTTTGTACTCTGCAAGAGGATCATCCGGGCTTGACTGACGCGGCGTATAGTCCTGCTGCTTCGCCATTGGCACCAAGCGTATCCTGATGCCAGTGTCTTTCACCAACTGCTTTGTAGCCTCCAATGCGGCATAGGCTGGCAAGCTATTGAAATCAATACAAAGCGTTAATCCATCATAGGAAAGGTAATCAGTCATGTTGAAACCAGCAGGGTATCGTTTGCGACGTCTGGCAATGGACCTGGTTTTCCCATCAAGTGCCAGCGCACCCGTGGCAGATGCTCTCGACCGAAGTAGGCTTCACCATCAATCACATAGGTTGGTACCCCGTAGTAACCCGCATCCAGAACATCAATCTGCAACTGATCGTGTTGCTCTTGGCCTTCACCCACCAGATACGGTCCGAACCCATTGGTATTTGCACCAGATTCCTGAAGCAACTGGATCACCACATTCTGATCCTCAATGTCCAGCTCCCGCTTCCAGAATCGCTCGTATGTGATGCCAATGTAATGTTTAAGAACATCATGCCCCTGCTGCTTCGCCCACAGAAGCCCAATGGCTGCCAAAGAAGAATCCCATATTTTTTGTGTACCGCGCAGCGTTAAACCGCGTAAGCTGGCATAGCGTCGAGCATCCATATAAGCATATTTAACAGCCATCCATTGAATGTTACTGCGATTACTCTCAACCACCTTACCCGTATTGTTGGTTTTTGCCGTACCCAAGTAGCTACCAATATTCAGCGTCAGCGGATACCAATCAACGTCGATGCCAAACTCTTCTTCCAGCGCATAAGTGGGATCCTTGGCAATGTAGGCATAGGGGCTCTTAAAATCGATATATACTTCAAGCTTCATCGCTGTAGTATGTTTCAAGCCTGGGGTCGAGGTAAAGCGCAACAGTGAGTACGAGCCTGTGCAAGCCGCTCTGTGCTATTCGCCGTGGCATTCAAACGCATGGCGATGGAACTGTCCCGACAGCCTTCAAGACTATTAGCAATTTTCGCCCGCACCGGGTTCAGATCAACATAAGCCATGGCGGCAACAACGGCATCCTCAGACAGCGGAAGTTGGAAGTGGGAAGTTGGAAGTTTCGACGTCAGTGAAAATATGGGAGTTGTAAGCCTTAGATTGGCGTGTGTCCCTATTTCTCTTTTCTATTTCTCTTCTCTGTCCTTATTTCTCTTTCTATTTTTCTCTCAACCTACTGCAGACTAGATGTACAAATAACGCTACAGTTTGATATTTACGTGATTGGAGAACATCTCCAATTAATTGCCAATTTAGATTTAGATAATCATGAACGATGGCATTCCGCATACCAACAGCTCCTTTAAGTTGCGGCAACCAGGCCTGATCGACCTCACACTTATCGGCAACCTGTTCGATACTTTGAAATGAATCTGCCCGATCAACGAGACTAAACTTCCGACCATATTGCTTACTACATCCAATGGCCGCCTCAACGATAATCTGTAGACTACGCTCAACGGCAGTTTTCTCTATCTGCGTCAGGGTAGACGATTTTTTGCTTAACTGATCGAGTTGATTAGCATGCAGGTCAACTTGTTCGATGAGTGCTATTGAATACGCCTGGTAGTTCACAACATCTGCCTTGCCTGTTGGTGTTTGTTACGCCATTGAATATCACTCCATAGGCCTGCAATCCGGTTCTCCTCGTTGATCAATCTTAAGTCATCTTTACTTAACAGCACCCGACTCGTTTCAACAACATTTACCGCTAATGGAATCGGCGCCAGGTTAATATCCACAATAGACAGTGTCGATTCGGGGACTTTTAAGGCCTTGCGCCAATCAATGGCGAGTAGTTGTGGGCGTAACTGTCGTACCGCTTCATCACTGGGGAACTTCCTGAAGGCTACAGCAAGATCATAATCGCTATTCGAGTTGTTTCTGCCATCACCACGAGAACCATAGAGCCAGAGAATGACGATATCCTCATCCTCCTGTGCTAACTCCACAATGAATTCTTCGACAGATTTTTGATTGCTTTCCATGAAAGTCATTTAATCATTCAATCAATCTCAATCAAAGTCGAAAGTGCCTACATAGGGTAAATACGGGGGACAGCCTACTCAAGGAAGCTCATCGACGTTACACACAAAATAAACACAGTGATC
>CAZAZB010000009.1:6834-23647 GCA_964489485.1 uncultured Pseudomonadales bacterium
GACAGCCTACTCAAGGAAGCTCATCGACGTTACACACAAAATAAACACAGTGATCTGCGTTGGTGATAAACCAGGGGGCACACGAGCTAATCATTCGAGACCAGGGAACATCTGATTAAGGGCATATTTCCCAGACTCTGTTTCCCAGAGTGTCACCTCACCCGCTCTCTTGGAGGCAGGTGATTAGGACTCATCAATACCTCCATTGTAACCCTGTCCTGTACCTTCAATAATTGACTGTCACTTTCAATCCATGAATCATTGATAAAGGACAGGCATATGACTTCGCTGATCAGTTTTATGAACAATGACATCACGGACGATTTGCCGGCTCACCTTATCCACTCCTTCAGACAGAACATCCATAGCACTGATACAATGTGTACATGAATGGAACAATTGCCTGTCACTGCTGTGATCTGTTGGTGAATGTCAGCGAAATCGCAGACGGCGCCATTGCAGATTGTCCGCGCTGTGGCGAATTTTTAACCCGCTTTCGCAGCGATGCCTATGTCCGGGTTATCGCTTACACCCTGTCCGCAATGATTATGCTGATGGCAGCCAATAGTTTTGATTTTTTGTCCTTCACCTCCAGCGGTCTGGAAAGCGTCATATCTCTGCCGCAGACGCCCAGAGCTTTGTGGGAAAATGGTACGCCTGAAGTCGCAGTGCTGGTAGCCTCCTTCATTATATTCATACCCGCGCTGATCATGGTGCTTTTATTGCTCATCGCACTGCCCTTGCAAAGGCGCACCTACCGCTGGTGGCTAAGGCCAGCCGCCCATTTATTATTCGAGGTGTACAACTGGTCGATGGTGGAGGTGTTCATCATAGCGGTGATCGTCAGCCTGGTTAAAATTTCCGCTATGGCCACGGTTGTCATCGGTCTTTCGTTCTGGGCCTATGCGATATTTACCATTTTATTCACCCTGGCCCTGACCAATCTTGACCGCTACCAATGCTGGTTGCTCATAGAAAGATTGGAGGCTACAGCGTGAGCAAGTCAGGTGTAAGTGCAGCCTCCCAGGGGCTGTCCACCTGCCATCTGTGCTGCAAACTGGCACCATCAAATTTGCACCACTGCCCACGCTGTGGTTCAAGGTTACATTTGCGCAAAGCTGACAGCCTGCAGCGAACAATGGCCCTGCTGATAACCGCCTGCGTACTGTACATACCCGCCAATATCTACCCCATTATGCATACGGACTCACTGGGCACCACAACACCCTCCACCATTATGGGCGGCGTTATACTACTGATAAAATTGGGCTCAGTACCTGTTGCTGTCATCATTTTCGTTTTTAGCATAGTGATTCCATCGGCAAAACTGATGTCGATGTTTTACCTGGTCTGGAGTGTTAATCACGTTAGGAACGTCACGCCCCGTCAGCGTAGCGTCATGTACCGCATTACCGAATTTGTCGGGAAATGGTCGATGGTGGACGTGTTCGTGGTGGCAATACTGGTCGCGCTGGTGCATTTAGGTGGTCTACTGGTTATTCGCCCCGGTATCGCCGCTCTGGCATTTGCCGGGGTTGTCATGGTGACTATGGTGGCCGCAGAAAGTTTTGATTCCCGCTTGATATGGGATGCAATGGAAGAAGATGATGACAACAGCACAAGCTGAAATTCGAAAAGGTAATTCCTTTAACCCCATCTGGCTTATACCCATTATTGCCGTTGTACTGGGGGTATGGATGCTGGTCCATAGCTGGATGACCGAGGGGCCAGAAATCCAAATTACATTTAACACAGCGGCAGGGTTGGAGGCAGGGAAAACGAAAATTAAGTACCGCAATGTAATGATGGGTCTGGTACAGGAAGTGATATTGGCTGATGACCTTGAGGGTGTTATCGCCAAAATAAAATTGGAACGTCAGGCGTTACCCTTGCTGCACGAAGATACGCGTTTCTGGGTGGTCACTGCCCAGGTCGGCTTAAGCAATGTATCCGGCCTGGACACACTACTGTCCGGGGCCTACATCCAACTGGCTCCAGGCACAGGGGAAATAGGCGAGAAAAAGTTTACAGGACTGGAATCACCCCCCCTCACACCCACAGGTGCACCAGGCTTACGCTTGAAGTTGTCTGCAGAGCAGGCAGGCTCGGTTAGCCCCGGCGATTCAGTGATCTACGAAGGCTACAAAGCAGGGCGCGTAGAGAGCATGGACTTTGACCCCGAATCCCGCAAGGTCAGCTACGTCATCTTTATTGATGCCCCCTTCGATCAATTAATTGACGACTCGGTGAGATTTTACAATATCAGCGGCATCTCCATTAGCGCCGGTTCAGAAGGCGTGAAAATTTCAACGGGTTCAATGGATACCATTTTGTTGGGTGGCATCACCTTCGGTACACCCCCGAATATGCCCAGGGGCGAGCCTGTAAAACAAAACACCGAGTTCAAGTTATTTGATTCAAAAAAGGCCGCCAATGACAACCCCTTCAGACATGGTATCTATTATGTGGTTCGTTTCTCCCAGTCACTGAAGGGTCTGAAACCAGGTGCACCGGTCGAGTACCGTGGCATTCCCTTTGGTCGGGTTAAACGCATCATGATGAAAGAAATGTTCGAAGATCAGGCAAGAAAAGGCCTCGAAGCCCATGGTGAGCCCTTGTCTGTATTGATCTATGTTGAGCCGGGACGACTGGAATTTCCTGATACCGAAGCTGCAGTCAACGACCTTGTCCAGGCCATTTCCCGAGGCGTGACACACGGTATCCGCGCAACGCTGGAATCGGGGAACATTTTAACCGGTGCCAAGTATATTTCTATCGACTACTTTAGAAATGAGCCCCCCAAGACGACCGGCACCTGGGGTAAGTACACCACTATCCCCACACTACCCGGCAGCTTCAACCAAATTTTAGTGCAAGTAACAGCGCTGCTAGAAAAACTCAATGCACTGCCGCTTGATCAGACAATCACCAGTATCAATGCTGCCCTGGTGGAACTGGATGGCACCCTGGCTAGTTTGCGCCAGGTTGTAGAATCGCAAAGCACCCAGGACCTGCCAGAAGAACTTAAAGTTACAATGCAAAAACTCCAGGAGACGATCGATGGTTTGTCTCCCAATTCACCTTTTTACCGTAATATCAATGCTACCTTACTGCAGCTGAACCGCACCCTGGGTAACATGGAATCCCTGACTCGCACATTGTCCAGCCAGCCCAACGCGGTAATAATGCCCTCGAAACTGCCCGATGACCCCATACCAGAGGCTAAACGCTAATGAAGATTGCCACTAGCATAATGTTACTCATGATGCTCAGCGCATGCTCCAGCACACCCACTGAAACGCACTATTATTTGCTGCGCGACGACAACCTGGCACAATCGCGCCCACTGGTCCTGTCCACGAATTACGCAATGGGCAGCGTGACTATTTCATCTTACCTGGACAGACCCGGCCTGGTTCTCGAAACAGAGGGCGGTGAAATTCGTCCAGCTCTTAAGCACCAATGGGCTGAGCCTGTGCGCGAGAGTATTGATAATTTACTGCGCAAGCAAATATCCCTCTCTCTGGGAGAAGACATTTTTCCGGTCGATGTCTCGCCCGCACGGAATCAGTTAAAGGTGAAAATTGACCAGCTTCATGGCACACAAAATGGTGAGGCAGTGTTAGTCGCTCACTGGTGGCTGCACCATAAAGATAAAGATAAAGTTATTTCTGCTCACCAATTTAGTGAGACCATGCCGCTGAATTCAGACGGCTATGGTGCATTGGTTGAGGCGGAACGTTCCTTGCTGCTGGCGCTGGCTAAAAGCATCGCTGCCATACTCAAAGAAGCCGGCTAGCGTCTTCGATACCTATTTTTAGTTATTTCTTGTCCGGAAATGTAGATCACCGCGACCAGCTCCTTCGTGAGCGACTGTTTCACATGCCTAACATATTGATTAGGTTGCTTGCATTGATTAGAAACACGACTTCCCGAACAGGAACAAGTTATGTGATTTAAAATGCCCTACCAAAATAGAATCCGACTACAGGTTCACCATCTTCATTCTGGATAAAATCATAGGCGGCATAGGGTTTTATAAACCATTCGTTGGCCAGCTCAAATTCGTACGCGAGCCCGAGGCGTAGTACATTTTCTTCCTTGTCAGATGGGTCTTTTCGGCCAAGACCAATTTGAAGCCGTAATTTTTCGGTCGGATGATACCCGACCCCCAATAGGATAAGTGTGGTGTCGCGTCCACGATTAGTTTGTTCCAGGACAGCACCCGCACTCCATTTATTATTGATATTAAACCCGGCTTCGAATCCTAGCGTCGGTTCATTTTCGCCATGGACACGGGTATAACCTAGAAAAAGGCCCACGGCGTACTTAGGCCTTGCCCCTTCCTCTACCACTTCGTGCTCTGCGGCATTGACCTCGACCATTGGTAGTATCATTGTCGCTATCAAGCCGAGACCGATCACCAGATACTTTGAACTGTGCTTATTATGGTTCATGCTTGCACTCCTGAAAAAACTTGACACAAATTACCCTTCCGAAGAACAGCAATCTAACGATACCATTATATATGCTATGTCCTGCTACCATGAACAATCTTTTAACTCATTCATGTCAGATTCTGCTTCTTATTACCGTCGACCTCAATGTGCTATCACAATCTGTTATGGGGAATCCAATCGCGTAACTAAACTTCACTGACCACCTCTTCGGCTGCGAACTAATACCTCCATTTTTTGTTGCATTATTTTTTTTGGCTGTTGAAATTTCTAATTATACTTTACGCAGTGTTTGATTCTAAATAGTAGTCAACAAGGTCTTTCAGACTACCCTGGCCAATCAAAACACCGTAGAATAAATCGCATCATATCCATCTGAACCAGATCCCTACAAATGACACATACAACCCGCTTCACCGGTTTATTAATCACGATGTTGCTAGTTCTGACAGCATGTACCAACGTGTTACGAAATGCGCTTCCAGCGGAAGACTACCAGCAGGCCACTTTTCTTGAGAGGCAAGATCTACGTTTCTGGGGCGATACAAACATCCCGTTGGATCAAAGTCTATTAGGCAAGGGTGACCCAGCAGTCCTTGAAGAACACTACAGTGGCATCATGCACAAGCCACATCACTACCTTGCTATTTCTGGAGGTGGTGCAAATGGCGCCTACGGAGCTGGGTTGTTGGTGGGCTGGACTGCTATGGAAACACGGCCAAAGTTTACCATGGTAACCGGTATCAGCACCGGCGCACTTACCGCTCCCTTTGCATTCCTTGGTTCGAATTATGATGTTGAACTCAAGAAAGTTTATACCACGATAAATACAGAAAGTATTTTTAAAGTACGAAGTTTTTTCTCACTATGGGGCGGAGACTCTCTGGTTGATACATCACCCTTGTCACAGGTCATCGAAGAATTTATGACGGATGAACTCATCGCTGAAATCGCCAAAGAACATCGAAAAGGTCGTACCTTGCTCATTGGCACAACTAACCTTGATGCAGCTCGTCCCGTCGTCTGGAACATTGGCCGGATAGCTAACTCCGGGCATCCACAAGCCACTGAAATGATCCGCAAAATCCTGCGTGCCTCAGCGTCAATTCCTGGCGTCTTCCCACCTGTATACTTTCCGGTAAAAGGCGCCGATGGAAAAATTTATGATGAAATGCATGTCGATGGTGGCGCCTCCTCTCAACTGTTCTTGTATCCCTCCAGGGTAGACTGGCATCAAATAATGCAGGCGCTCGATGTCCAAGGTCCTGTTACGGCATACCTCATTCGCAACTCTATTGCTTCACCCAAGTATGATGCTGTGAATCCAAGACTCGCCCCGATTGTTGGTCGGACTATAGGCTCTCTAATTCGCACGCAGGGCATAGGGGATATCTACCGCATCTATACCGTTGCAGAACGGGACGGCGTCAATGTAAATCTAACCTGGATTCCTGATACTGCTATATCATTTACGCCTGAAGAGGCATTCGACCCAAAATATATGAAAGCCCTATTCGACTATGGTTTTCGACGGGCAACAACCGGTGCCCCATGGGTGAATGTTCAAGACGTTATCGCGAAACGGCAGCATAATTCAGTCAATTAAAAATCAAACACAAATCCTATGATTGGACCAGAAATTTTGATGTCATAGATGAAACCATCATCTTCATAATCCACCACTTGGTGTCGATAGCCAAAATCCAATGAGAAGGAATTGAATTTGTATCCCACACCACCGAATAGATCCCAGTAAGAATCTGAATCGCCACCAACGGCAACATAACCCCATCCGTTGATGTACCAGCTATCGTTCAGGTTCTTCCGTCCCGTTATGCCCACAAAAACGTCGTTCCAATTTTTCTGCTTTGATGTCGACAAGTCGGGCAGGAGCCCTGCTTTGAACTTTAGCTTATTGTCCAGATCCCATCTTCGGACACCGATAACCGCATCAAGGTTGTGGTCCTGATCCTGAGACAGAGCAAAAAGTCCTCCGGCAGTCACAGACCAAAGATCCTGATCATAAGCAACTCCTGAAAATGCAGGTCCTGGAGTTTTGGCACCCGGCGAAACCTTGGTGTAGAAAATTTCGCCAAAGACTCCAAAACGTCCTTTTCGCGCTACGGCCGTACCCATCAGCGCCATGTCAAGGTCCTTAATGATATCGCTGAAGGAGACGTCTATCTCCGCTGGTGGTGTTCCTGGCAATGTAGCAACGGTGCCCTTCTGGCCAGCCATCCATAGATACGGTGCGATGGTAAACTTCCAATCATCATTGGATTCAGCACGCAGGTTTTGTTGTACAAACATCGCGAGTACAACCACCGCAAACCTCCAATTGACACTACCTAAAGAATGAGATATCGAATTTTTCTGATGCATAAGAATATCGCCTGATTTCTAATTAATTGAGAATATTGCTAGTAGAAACTTTCATGGAAATGCCTATTACTTAAATAAATCTATAGCCTGAATGATCCAGCGTTTTGGCTATTTTGGCTATTTTGGCGGTGCGAGTAGTTCGCCCCAGTCAGTTCTGTTTTCCATTGTATTTTTTAATTCTGTACTGATGTAGTTTTGTCCTTCTCTTAGCTGCCAGCCACCTCCAAGCGCCTTATAGGTAGCGATCAAGTTTGAAACGACCTGTCCTCTGGCTGAAGTGAGTGCATCTTGTTGCGCCAGCAGCGCGGTCTGGGTATTTAGTACCCGAGTGTAGTCACTTGCGCCCTGATTATATTGTTGTAGCGCCAACGCCACTGCCCGGTCAGAAGCAGAAACCGCTTTTTCCAAAAAGACTACCTGCTCCTGAGTCCGCAGAAACCCCTGCAAGCCATCCTGTACTTCCCTTGCAGCTGCCAGCGCCGTATTCTGGTAGGCCGTGACAGCCTGTTCAAAACGGGCATCCTGTACCCGGACATTATTCTTAATACGTCCATAGTTAAGAATATTCCACTTAAAGAATGGGGTGATGAACCCTGTGGTTCCGCCAGAGTCGAACATGTTCGATAAACTGTCTCCGGCCAGACCTAAAGACCCTGCCAGCACCAGGCTCGGGTACAAATCTGCCTGGGATATGCCGATTGACGCACTCTGTGCTGCCGCGATCATCTCTGCTGCTCGCACATCAGGTCTACGCATTAGAAGTTCAGCAGGTAGTCCAACAGCAATACTTTTAGGCGCATCAGGGATCTTTCTTGATGTACCCAGGAGGGACACCAAATTGCTTGGTGGCATTCCGAGCAAGAAACTTAATGTATTCTGCACTCTATCCAGATTGAGCAGCAGCACAGGTACCACAGCCTGAGTATTGTTAAGTAGCCCCCGCGCTTGTTGCACATCCAATTCCGACGTTGCACCAAGTTTAAATCGGGTATCGGCAAGCCGAAGTGCCTTTTGTTGTAGCTCGACATTGACCAGGGTGAAATCAATGCGCTCTTCAAGCGTTCGAATGGTAGTATATAACGCGGCAATATCGCCTGTCAGGGTGACCAGAACTGCATCGTAATTAAGCATGTTAGCCGCTAGATTAGCATCAGCAGCTTCGACGCCACGCCCAAATTTACCCCAGACGTCAGCTTCCCAGGTTGCATCAAAACTGGCACTCCAAACTTCACTGGTTCTGTCTACACCAGAACGCACACCATCTGGAAGGTTGGCGAATGGCGGCGCATTAATGCTACTGCGGTTGTACACATATCCACCACCAACAGATTGTACCTGGGGATACTTCATCCCTGTGGCGATACCCAATTGAGCTCTCGCCTCCATGACCCGTAGACCCGCTACTTGTAAGCCCAGATTTTGACGATACGCGGCATCAACCAACTTGGAGAGGACAGGATCCTTGAACACTTCCCACCAATCCTGATATGCCCTTGATGTGGTATTGACAGATTCCTTTTCTGCATCAAGCCATGTGTCTGCGATGGGTACCTCCGGCATATCAAAATCCGGACCGACACTCGCACACCCCGTAGCGAAAAACAAAATGGCAAAGAAAAGGAACCTTGTTCTGACAAAATGACACATATCCGCTGGCTGCATGTTATACCCTGAGATTACTGCGACGTCAGATAACCAGTCCATGCACTGATACGCATAGCCACCTTGCTGATGACATGAAGAGGTTTCCCTTTCTCTGTATAGACTGCAGTAATGGTTGCACCAGCACTTTGAGGTAGCTCTTCTGCTTCATCCGGATTGTCAAATTCCACTGCCACCGGCCAACGACTATTTTCTGGCTTGCCAGTCATCACGGCCATCTGGCCGCTGGCAGTCAGCTGGGCTGTACCGGAACCGCGTGCAATACGCTCAACCTTACCGGCATAGACCTTTCCCGGCCTGGAAGCGAATACCATCTCAACCGGGTCACCTACCTTGATGTAGCGGATGGCACTCTGACTAAAGGAGGCAAGCAACACCTCGCTCTCGGTCGATACGAAAGACATGGCAGAAGCCATTGGAATTGACGTGACAAAGTTGCCGGGTCTCAACTGTAGATTAAAAACATAGCCCTGGGAGGGAGCTCGCACAATGGTTTCGTCGAGTTTCCATTGCGCGCTTCCCAACTGCGCCTGGAAGCTCTTTATGGTGGATTCCGCGATAGTGAGCTTGGCTTTCCATTGATCCAGCTGAGATTGCGCACCGGCAGACGCTTTGACTAACTCCGATGTTCGCTTGACCTCAATTTCTGCCAACAGTTTCTGTGCCTCTGCCTGCTCTATCGATGCCGTCAATTGATCCACTGTAAACTTGAAAGGTGTTGGATCAATTTTGTATAACACATCTCCTTTATGAACTATCTCTGATCCTTCGATTGGCACCTCGACGACGACGCCTTTAACATTGGGAACGATAGGGATGACATATTGAAATACCCTTCCGTCAACGGTTGTCGGTGCGAACGTCCACCAGGCAAAGATAATCCCGCCAATCATCACCAGACCCACACCGACGAATATGGAGATGTTCTTGACGGTGACGGCAAACAGTTTGAACTTCTCGAAAAATAGAAAATAAAATGAACCGTAGACAAGACAAAGCACCGCAATCATGACTTGTCTCCTCGACCTTGTAATTGTTGCAGCTGACTTTTGAGTTCATTAATCTGATCCTGTAGATCACAGCGATCATTTTGGGGTTTGTAATATGCCCATACAATGGCAATAAACCAGCCAAGGCCAGTGACGAGTCCGATCCAACCCATCGCAGTGATAGCCTGAGATTGAGGGTGATTGTACTTTCGTGCGATTTCCCCAGGCAAGTTCCCCAGTAAGACAATCAGCCAAATTGCAACGCCTAACAGTAATGCGATGACGAGCAATGCAAAAACATCAAGGATCATACGCTTTACCCATGGTTAAATTTTTCTCGCCGTGCACTTTTCTCGCCGCAAATGAAGACATCTATATTTGAGGAGCCCAGATTTGGCGCAGGACTATAACACGACGTAACACTTATTTTTTTTGCGATTCAACTCAATATTTTATCTTTTCAGCTCAAGCCGCACCGGATAAAAATAGATACTTTACAATTCTTTTGTCCAAACCTATGATCGCCCGCCAAGTGATCTCTGATCCAGCATTTGGTCTTCAGACACCTACCCATTTGGCCCGTTTCTACTACCGGGTTTAGGGAATAGTGATTGCGCTTTAGGCAAATTCAAATTTACGCAAAAAAGTGGGTACGCGTTACATTGTTTTTGACATCAGGACTCTCGTCAATCCCAATGGTGTTCCAAAGGTTGGTGCCAGCTTGTTCTTGTCACATTAGTCAGAATGCCTAAGGAACCTCTGATTAAGTTCGGACCGCCGAACCGCTTTTGTGCCAGCACGGCGTTAGCACACCTCGACCTTTCTGGTTGTGACTATAACTTCTCTCGAGACCAATGGTGACTCTGGACCTATCGGTTATCAAGCCATCACTTCCACTGACAGTTTTGAACCCTTCCCAGCTCACGGTGAGTCGATAGTAACGCCCTTTTCGCAATGCTGCGAATTGATACATTGTTCTTATTCGCAACCGAATACGTAGAAATTTCGATACATCCCAGTTACCCGTTTCGTAGTCAAATTTTTCTTCGATTCGAAAATATCCATTCGCCTTCCATTTTTCTGAAAAAGATCGAACATAGTTCAGACCCTGAAATGGAGTGATCGCAAGATGATCGCTGCGCTCAACACCCTCAATATTGATATTGTCGGTATAGTGAAAACCAACACCAGCGCCAATATCCCATCCCTCCCGGATCGAAAAGGCAACAGCAGGTCTAATTACATAGCGTGTCCACTTCTGGACATTAAGATCTTTGCGGATGCCAATCTCACCGGTCACTTTTAGACGGTCAGGGCTATACCAGCGAGGATTTACATCAATCCAGATTTGTTCTCCAATTTCTTCCTGCGCCTGAGCATGAAGCGGAATGAAATATAGAACGAGATAAAATAGCCTTGAACCAAATTGATTTTTAGAAGCGTCCATCAGTTCACGCCATAAGACCTACTAACTACGGAACACCAACGCGCGATTTGCCGACCAGTCCGAGAACTAATCCAAAACAGGCCCGAAAACAAACCATGTCCACATAAGATTGCCCAACGAGCAGTCGCAACCGAGTAGGTCTGATGTCGAAGCAGACTAAAATTGATAGACCAACTTGAACCAAAAATAATCGCCTTCGAGTCGGTTTTTGGTATTAGTCTCTGGCAACCATTTCGCCTCGACCACCAGATTATTGTCGCCGTCAGGAAGAATGTAGCCAATGACAGGACCCATTCCCATGGTCCGTCCTTTGAAGCTACTTGTGGCGCCGGAACCACTATCACCCGTAATCTGTTCAAAATAGAAAGCGTCCACACCAAGCGCGAGATATCCGTTCCCCAGAGGGAATAGCTGTTGGATGCTGGACTCAATATGAAACATGGTGCCACTTTTATAATCGGTTGCCTTGTTCTTTGAATTTAGAGTCACCCCAGCATAGATTCCAAAATTAAACCCTGTTTGCTCGTCGCTGTAAGCAGCACCAATTGTAGGTTCTGCTGTCCAGTAATTTAGACCCAGATTTGCGAGGCTACCTGCATTGTAATCACCTGTGGGTGCATATATCGAGAGCGTTGCCGTGTACTGCCATGCATCATTCTTCCACGCCAGCATAGCGGGTATCAATGTGATGTCACCAATACCATCTACCTTGTCTCTCACTTCGAAATTGCCAACATTACCTGTGATGTCCATCCAGGCATAGGGAACAAAAACGCCCACTGAGTAAGAAGCACCCCAGACCTTCTTGTCAAAAGTTTGCAGCGCACCGATGGTCAATGTGTCGACCTTTGCATCCAGACCTAGTGAAACCACACCGCCGATGGGTAGGGTTTTGGATGCATTGAAGTCACCCTGGTAGTTCACATAGATAGGCTCGATGACCCACCCTGGTTTAGTCGGCGCTGCATCGATCAATGTGGCAACACCACCGGGCGCAGCGTGACCACCACCTCCCTCCTCTGCCATCAGGGGCGCTGTGGAGAGGAAGGTCAACACAGCAAACAAAACTGCAATACTTTTTACAACAATTTCGATCTTCATATTTTTCCTGGTTACAGTACTTCTCCGGAAGAGAACACAACTTCGAAAGAGAACACAGGGCGAGAAACCGACCAGAAAAACAGAATGACGGATCATCTTAAGATATCGCGCATAGGATTCTGTTCTGGAAAAAGGCTCTTTGCTGGGCGCGCCTGACTCTGTGATTTATTACGGCAATTTTGGCGCAATACTATATCACCAGAGAACTCGAACAAATTGACTATTCAGACCATTACATTGTCTATCTGGTTCATATCAGTGAAATGAGAAGCCAGGGTCGCTAACCGGCTTTTTGATTCAACATTAAATGCGAATTTTTTGAATGTAGATGTCGAAAGACCAATGGCTTCTCATGATTGCATCGAATGAAGAACCGCGTGAACGAACTGGGATTTGAAAATCCGGTCCTACGAGCGATTTCCGATACCTGTATGCTCGTCTGTAACAATAGCCGCTTCGCCAAATCATTTCTGATCGAATCTTTGACACTCTTAAAATTAATACCATCCCTTGCCAATTTGCGCTTCAGCGTACTGACACTAAGATTTAATGCGGCAGCCAGATCCGTGGTGTTTGTTCCCATCCCGTTCAAGTTTTCAAAAATGAACATGTTTATTTTCTTTTGTAAAGAATCGTCCTTCTGATGCAACAGCAGATGTTGTTCTGCCTGCTTTCGGAGAACCTTCAACATGCCCGGATCAACATCAGAAATGCACTGACCTAGTATCGAACGCGGGTAAACTAAGCGATTGGAGGATTGAGTAAATTCAAGATGATGGCCAAAGTATGAGTATAACTTCCCAAGGTTTTTCGGTGCATTGTAAACAAAGTGAGCCGAATCTGGCTGTGCTCGCTTGCCCAGTGTCTTCTTGAGAAAATGAGGGATGAATCCGAGCCCCCATTCAACCGTATGCTTGTGTAAGGCAAACCCGGATTGATCGGAAGAGAAACTAATGGTCACGGCCGTGTCATCAACGACCACTTGATAATATTGACCATTATCGTGATAAATTGAGTAGTAGCGAACCAGCGTTGTTAGCAGGTCTTTGACAGTACCGCTATTGAGGAGTAGATAGCCGAAAAGACCGTACATTGTCGTATCGACCTTTTCATTCATCATCAAGCCAAAATCCGGATTGCCGCTAAGTCGCGCGCAGCCTTCCAACAACCTGTTGATACTTTCAGATGAGATGGTATCCATCTCATGGAGCATCAGATTAACATCATTCGGCAGATGCCTTGCAAGCAGCGCTGTATCGACGCCACCGCGTCGAAACGTTTCCAAAACCCAGGCTCCCGGAATACTGCTCACGATAACATCCCTTCAACATCAACCGCTTCTATATACACACATTTCATAGGGTTAAATCAGAAATATTGATAACTTCGCCTCAACCTTTCAATAGCACGGCAGTTTACAAGCATTAGGGAAATTGTTCAAAATGTGAATGAGGCCGCCGCGGAATGAAACTGCATCGCATGGTGAGCCAAGGATCGACCGATGCCTGCCATACTGGCAGTTAGGGGTACAACCATGCTTTAACAAGGCTCTGGGAATATCGATAGCAGCTGGCTTGCCTTTTTGTATCTTATTGGCCCAAAAAATTACCCTTATTGGCGCTGTGTCAAAATAATATTGACATGATATAAATAGATCATTTACCTTGCGCATGAAAATTCGAACCCTCTAGCTGGGCCGCCCATTTCAGGTGTGCCTTCTCTGGGTTTTGTAAAATTATTTTGCCTCCCAACTTGAACTGGAATCACAGATGAAAAACATTCTCTTCGCTACAGTTTTACTCTCTTTGATGGCGAACGTAGCTGGCGCAAAGGAAAAGCCAACACCTGGCTTTAACGTCAAAATACCTGAAAACATCATGACACCCGACAAGGTAGAATCACGAATTGGGGATCTAAAATTTTTTGACGGCGTACCAACTGCTTCAACCATCGAAAAAATTTATGACAACCTGGACTACATTCGTGGCATTGATGCTTTTCTTAACTTTATTCCAGCGTGCAACATCGAAGGCATGCGCACCGGCACTGAGTCTCTCGGCGTATCGCAATACAACGAAGTTCTGCTGATGGACAAGTTGATGAACTCAACATCACTCTTCCTGACGGGTAACACGGATACTGTCTACGCATCGTCTTTTTTTGATTTAAGCAAAACGGGACCACTGGTCGTTGAGATTCCTGCAGGTGCAGGACCAGGCACTGTCAACGATGCCTATTTCCGGTTTGTTGTGGATATGGGTGCTCCTGGTCCTGATAGGAAAAAAGGCGGTACCTATATCATCCTCCCACCCGACTATGAAGGTGAACTGAAGGTAACCCCTAATTCGTTCAAAGATAATTCTTCAACCAGGACAGAAATTAACGGCAAGGAAAGAGATGTATGGATTGCAAAATCAAGGTCCTATAGCAACTGGATGATCTTGAGAGGCTTCCTTGTTGATCGTAAGCCAGATGCCGCCGCAAAAATGTGGCGAGACAAGCTAAAGATTTATCCTCTTAAAGATGCTGCTCACCCTAAGAAAATGAAATTTGTCTCAGGTTCCGGTAAATTTTTCAACACCATTCACTCAAACAAGTACTCATACTTTGAAGAACTCGATGTTGTCATCCAGCGTGAACCAATCAGTTTCATTTCCCCTGAACTTCGTGGGCAAGCCGCTGCCATTGGTATCATTAAAGGCAAGCCATTCAATCCAGATGCAAGAATGGAAAAGATTCTGACTGATGCGGTCAAGGTCGGCAATGCAACAGCAAGAACCATTATGTTTAATCCGCGCGATGAAAGAGCCTACCTTTATCCGAACAGTTCCTGGAAAACATTCTTTATCGGTGGTGACTACAGGTGGTTAGATCTTACCGGCGAAGCGGGTAGAAACCTTGATGCAAGAATCCACTTCTTTTACCAGGCAACGGTTAACACCCCAGCCATGGCGCTGGAACTGATTGGTGTTGGCTCAAACTATGCTGGCAATACGCGTGACGGAGATGGCAACATACTGCTGGGTGATAAAAACTATAAAGTGACGCTACCAAAAGATGTACCGGCGAAGGATTTTTGGTCACTGGTCGCCTACGATACGCAGACCCGATCAGAGCTACAAACAAAAAACATGCCCTTCCCTAGCATCAATAGCAAGATTGCCAAACTCGACTACAACAAAGATGGCTCGGTGGATATTTACTTTGGACCCAAGGCGCCGCGAAGACACAAAAACAACTGGATTCAAACTGTGCCGGGCAAATCGTGGTTCCTGGCCATTCGTTTCTACGGCCCTCTCAAACCTTTCTATGATAGATCGTGGAAGCCGGGGGAAATTGAGCTCATTAAGTAAACAGTAGGATAATACAATCCTGCCAGACTGACGTCAGGGCTTGCTGGTCAGACATACCCAGCAAGCCTTCGATTGTCACAATTCGACTTCTTCACCTAGTTGCTCGCCAAGTTTGAGCAGCGCGCTTTCCAGTGCCTCTATCCGCGCTTCGAGCTCGCTAATCTTCTGATCTCTTTTTGCCGACGGTGGTGCCGAGGACACACGCTGGGTAACGCTGGTTTCCTCCGGCGTCGACTCGATATCCCCTTCAAAAAGTTGTGCATACTCATGGTCTTGTCGCCCGGATTTCATCGGTAATCGGGCGACAATAGACCCGCCTTCCCGGTCCATTAATTCTTTCAAGGATTCTGCCACTTGCTGGTTGTCTTCAAAGTCATATAAACGTCCGCTACGGCTCCTCAATTCGCCGGGCGTCTGTGGACCCCGCAATAGCAGGAGGGTGACAATGGCATATTGTGCTTCATCGAACTGACACTTAGAGAGAAGCGTATTGCAAAGTCGCTGCGTGTACTTCTCGGTATTATTCTTGAAGCTGGAATCAATGCCTAACAGGTGTTTTTCTTCGAGTTGATGACAGGTACTTTGCACCTCACCCTGCTGCAAATTCATCACTGGCTGGCGGCTCGATTTCTGGTTACAGGCATTCGTCAAGGCATTTAGCGTCAAAGGATACTGGTCAGGCGTTGTGACAGATTTTTCCATCAAACATCCAATGACTCTGGCTTCTCGCGCATTAAGTTCGACATTCATATTTTTGCTATTCCATTCATCATACAATTCTCTACAAACACGGATCCGGATTTTATAACAGCCCAGCCGCGATCGATCCACATCACATTAAAAGCAACTGGTCCACTATCGGCCTAGTCTACGGATTGAATCAAAGGCTCGATACAAATAGAAAAGCAGCAGCATAATAAGCGCACTTCCATTCACGACATTGGCAATAGACTGTACCATAGGAATACTAAACTCATAGGGTTGCCATCTGATGAAACTTGCCAGCGCTTCATTTTCATCGAGGTAAAACCTGTCACCCGGTAGACAAGCGTTTTCGGCAGGATAGATCAGACATTCTGGTTTGTAGAAGTTGAAAGCGCCACCGTGCCGGGCAAATACATCGCCCTTGAATACCTGATCAAATCGAAAGCTTTCTAATCGATAGCCAAACAGGGGTTCGTTGCACACAATCTGCGAGGCACCTCTTGTGAGAGCATCTCCCGACCCTACAATGCCAAGTCGCTTCCCATTCACCAACGACTCTTCGAGTTTTAGGACCGTCGGGATTTCACCTGTTAATCTTGTGTTCCAGTATGCACTGTCTATCGCCGTCGAATCATATCCACGCGGCAAACTGCTATAGCTAGAAATAAAAGGCATTGCCAGAACGGCCAGTATCCCAATGACGGCGAATAGGTTTCC
>CAZAZB010000010.1:0-23029 GCA_964489485.1 uncultured Pseudomonadales bacterium
GCATTGGATCAGCATTCGGCGATCGTCGTACATAGAGTGTTTTATTGTGCAGCCTCATTTCAAAGACCGACCATTTAATCAGTGGTGCAGTATCTTCTTTGGCCTGGTGCATAACCCTGATGCATTCTCGAACCTGCTTGCCTGTAGGCAGCGAAATACCTTTCGACTGAAGAAATGTTCGTATCAGACTAACCTGGCGCACCTCTCCGATATGAGCAATCTTTCCCAGCTGGATACCACCATCCTTTGTCTTACAAGTGTTGTAATCTTCTAATGCCAATTGGGCAATTGTTTTTGTCATTTCCCTATCCCGCACCACGGCATCTAGCAACACTTTTCGGGATGCAGGAAATCTTTTCTCAATTTGCGGTAATAATTCGTGGCGTAAATAGTTTCGATCCATTGCAAGAGACCTATTGCTCGCATCCTCGGCCCACGCAAGACCATTCGAGCGACAGTATTCGACAATATCCTGCCGCCGGATATCAAGGAGCGGGCGATACACCATCGACTCGCCAATCTCTCTTTCCGGGGGCATACCCCGAACACCGAAAGCTTCACTGCCCCGAAACAGATTCAGCAGTATGGTTTCTACCTGATCATCGGCATGGTGTGCCATCAGCAGCAAATCTCCCTTCTTGAGAGAGAGGTTAAACGCCGCATATCTGGCACGCCGGGCGCTGGCTTCGAGGCTGCCGCTCTTTGGGACGTCAACGCTGATGCATTCCAATGGCACAGCGAGTTCATTGCAATAGTGCTCACAAAAATCTTGCCACTGATCCGCTTCTTTCATCAAACCATGATTGATATGAATGGCAGCAATTCGTTTCTCTAGTCCGGCGTTTACCACCATGTGAAGCAATGCCACGGAATCAGCACCGCCGCTAAGGGCGACTACCAGCCTGCCGACATTGTCTTCCTTGAGTCGAGAGATTGTCTTTGTTGACAGGGTTTTACTGGATAGTACTCCGAGAGATCGTATGCTAGCGGATTGTTTTTTATTGGATACCATAACCAGTTCTTGTCCGGAATTGTAAATCACTGCGGCCAACGCCTTCGTAAGTGACTGTTTTGTATACCTAACGATATTAATATTTTGTGTTCTTGCTCCAAATATAGCACTTTCCGGACAGGCACTGGCTAACCGAGAGAAGCAGAAATGAGATGCCTGCCAACAAGCAAAGAGTATCAGGAGTAATCGAGATGAACCTGATCGGCACCATAATGATCACGTAAATTCTGAATCAGGTCATCCTCGGGTTTTACACGCCATTCTTCACCCAGCAGTATTTCTGCCCGCGCATCATGACTGGCATATTCTACCGCCACACGACATCCGGCCCCGGACTGGCCTCTATAGGGGGTCAGGATTGCTGCAAGTTCCCCGATAAAATCACCATTGAGCTTCTGACCACAAAGATTAAGCTTCAACTTGCTCAGATTATTCGCCCGGGCATCCACAAGATTATGAATTTCATTGGCACGCATTCTGACCCCACCAGTATATTCATCTACCGCTGTCGTACCTTTGACGACGATCACATTGTCTTTCGCCAATTTGTCTCTATTTTGCTCAAGTAACTCACCAAATACAGAGACCTCTACACGACCAC
This sequence comes from uncultured Pseudomonadales bacterium, assembly GCA_964489485.1. GTDB lineage: Bacteria > Pseudomonadota > Gammaproteobacteria > Pseudomonadales > Azotimanducaceae. The sequence goes on from CAZAZB010000010.1 coordinate 1,614, forward strand.
TGCGATCGTCCAGCGTCAGGAACGCGATGGTGTCGCCTTTGCGGCTCTTCATTGTGCGATAGCCAATAACAAGACCGGCAACAGTCTGCTCGTCCTTGTTTGTGTGAGAATATCCACCAGAAGAACCACTGGCCTTCAAGTCTACAATGCGAGTCTTCGCCAGGTATTTTAATTCTTGTTTATAAACATCGATGGGATGACCTGTGAGGTAAAGACCCAGGGTATCCTTCTCTCTGGCGAGCCGATCCTTCAATGTTAGACATCGAATACTATCAAAATGATTGTAACCATTGCCTTCCCCGGCTGCGGCCAGGCTTACCTCTCCGAATAGATCCGTATGCCCACTATCGACATTTTTTGCTTTCTGTTCCGCCAGCTTTACTGCATCTTCCTGGTTGGCGTAAAGCAACGCCCTTTGGAACCCAATTTTGTTGTCCTCTATCTGGTCTTCGAGGAGACCAGGATCGACAAGTCGATCAAGGGCACCACAACCGATGAGTGCATCAATGGCTTTCTTATTAACCTTGCGCGAATCAACTCGATCACAAAAACTGAATAAATCTGTTAGTGGTCCACCTTCTTTTCGGCAGCCGACGATACTTTCGATTGGACCTTCACCTAGTCCCTTGATAGCACCGAGACCATAGACGACACTTTTGGAATCCTTAGGCACAAAACGAAATTCACCCTGGTTTACATCCGGGGGCAATATGTTGATGCCAATTTCACGACACTCTTCAACGTTAATGACAACCTTGTCTGTTGTCTGCATGTCAGCGGATAGAACCGCTGCCATAAAGTCCGCAGGATAATGGTGTTTCAACCAGGCTGTTTGATAGGCAACCAGTGCGTAGCAAACAGAGTGGGGTTTGTTAAATCCGTATCCGGCAAATTTTTCCATCAGATTGAATATATGGTCTGCCTGTTGCTGTTCAACACCGTTAGCAATGGCGCCTTTTAAAAATACTTCGCGCTGTTTTGCCATTTCTTCGGGTTTCTTTTTACCCATCGCGCGACGAAGCAAATCTGCATCAGCCAGGGAGTAGCCCGCCAGAACCTGTGCGATCTGCATCACCTGCTCCTGGTACAACATCACGCCATATGTCCCTTCCAGAACATGCTTTAAGCTGGGATGAAGGTAATCGACCTCTTCTTCACCGCTTTTGCGCTTGATAAAATCATCTGCCAACTGCATGGGGCCAGGGCGAAACAGAGCGACCAGTGCCACAATATCTCCAAAACGGCTGGGTTTAACCTTCTTCATCAGGTCCTTCATGCCGCGCGATTCAAGCTGAAAGACAGCAGTTGTTTTCGCCTGCTTCAAATCGTCGTAAATGACCGTCTCTTCCAGATCAATCTGATCGATATCAACCAGATCTTCACCAATGGCTGTCTTTCTGGCGTTGATGCTCTTCACCGCGTTATCAATAATGGTCAGGGTTCTTAAGCCCAGGAAATCAAACTTCACCAACCCCGCCTGTTCAACATCAACCATGTCAAACTGGGTCATCAATCCACCACCTGTTTCATCACAATAGGTCGGTGAGAAATCAGTCAGCTTCGTGGGGGCGATAACAACACCCCCGGCATGCTTGCCTACATTCCGCGCAAGCCCTTCCAACTTGAATGCCATTTCCATGATCTCACCGGCTTCTTCGTCCCTGTCGACAAAGTCACGAAGCTCCGATTCTTCATCCATCGCTCTGGTGAGAGTCATACCCGGCTCAAAAGGGATAAGTTTCGAGAGCTTATCCGCTAATCCATAGGGTTTACCCTGGACCCTTGCAACGTCACGGACAACAGCCTTTGCTGCCATGGTGCCAAAGGTGATGATCTGCGAAACCGCCTCACGGCCATAGAGTTCGGTCACATGGGCGATGACCTTGTCTCTGCCATCCATACAGAAGTCGATGTCAAAATCCGGCAACGATACCCTTTCCGGATTCAGGAAGCGCTCGAACAGGAGGTCGTACTTGATCGGATCTATATCTGTGATTTTTAACGCATAGGCGACCAGCGATCCCGGGCCCGAACCTCGCCCGGGCCCAACGGGGATGTCTCTGTCTTTCGCCCATTGGATAAATTCCATCACAATCAGGAAGTAGCCAGGGAAACCCATGCTATTGATAATCTCCAGCTCGAATTCAAGCCGGTCGTCATAGGGGATACGTTGTTCAGCAAATCCTGGTGCCTCTGTGTCAAAAATTCGATCTAGCCGCGCATCAAGACCCTGCTTCGAAGAATGATTGAAAAACTCTTCAATAGTCTGCCCTTCCGGAACTGGGTAGTCGGGTAGGTAGTAGTTACCCAGATTGACAGTGACATTACACCGCTTGGCGATCTCAACTGAATTCGCAAGGGCTTCCGGAATGTCCTTGAAAAGCTCTCTCATCTCCTCGGGTGATTTCAGATATTGTTGAGCGGAATAACGATGCTCTCGACGCGGGTCATCCAGTGCGCGACCATCGTGGATACAAACCCTGACCTCATGGGCATCAAACTCTTCCTGTTTCAGGAAACGAACATCGTTGGTGGCGACGACAGCGCAATCCAATTTTTGCGCTAGCGTAATGGCATCAAAAATGTACTCTTCTTCCCCGTCGCGGCCAGTACGGTGCAATTCAAGGTAAAAATCCCCGGAAAAAATGTCCATCCATTCTCTTGCAAGTGATTCTGCATCTTCCGGTCGGGCCGCCTGAATGGCTCGACCAATATCGCCACTTTTCCCGGCGGACAGCGCTATCAAACCATCAGATTGCCTTGCTAACCAATCCTTTTTTATGGTTGCATGCCCACGTTGCTGGCCCTCGGTATAGGCGCGGGATAAAAGTTCACACAGATTTCGGTAGCCAATATCGTTACGGGCGATCAACACCAGCGGCGTTGCGTCCTGATTATCGATAGCGGGCGCTATCCATACATCTGATGCAATGATTGGCTTAACACCACCGTTATTGGCAGCATTATAGAATTTCACCAGGCCGAATAGATTGGCATTATCGCTGATGGCTACCGCTGGCATTTGATTCGCTACGGTTGCAGCGATCAAAGGTTTGATCCGCACGACGCCGTCGATCAATGAGTATTCAGAATGTACCCGCAGATGGACGAATGTAGGGTTCATAATGAAGGGCTCATCAAGCTTGTGAAAGGACCTGTATTCAGAAAAATCGTAGGAGAAACCTAGCGTCAATCCATAGTATACGAAGGCAGCGAATCTCTAAAGAGTAAAGCCTAAAAAGTGATGAATGAAGTACGGACCAAGGCTAATTTTCATCCCAGTAGCGCTGCATTTCAAGATAGAGGAAAGATGCCGTCCAGGTAATCAGAACGAGTCCTGTCAATGATTCAATACCGGTGAGGTAGCGCAGGTCCCCCAGTGGCACGATGTCGCCAAAGCCCAGAGTAGTGAATGTGGTGAAAGAAAAATAGGCACAATCCCAGATGCTGCCAGAAAAGTTACCTTCGAATGTACCCCATCCATCAGCCCAATACATAAAATGATAGGCAATAGCGAATATCCATATTTCCAACGCATGGGCGATCAGCGCGCCAAACACACCTGTGACGATCTTGAAGCGATGCTTGATCTTCAGTTTGGGTATAAGCAAGAAGAGGCGATACAGTATCTCGTAGTGGATACTGACGGCGAGTGCTACCACCAGACTATTGAGTAGAAAAACCCTTATCACACCTAACAACTCTCCTGAGGTTTGTTCGAGGCCAGCCTATTGCCAAGAAGTATAAACACTTCCCCTTTCAAGAGGTAGCCCTGGCATCAAGGGGTTCGGAGCTACCAGGCTAAATGTAGAAGGAACAAGACGCTTGCATTATAATATTTTCCTCTGGGGAACGGATCACTGAAACATTCCGATCGCCCGGACCACCAGGAGAAACTATGTCTGCACTCGATCAAATTCTGGCTTTAAAAAGCCGGATGTCTGAATCTATCATTGGCCAGGATATCGTTGTTGAACGGATACTGATCGGGCTACTCGCTAATGGCAACCTGCTCGTCGAAGGGTTGCCGGGCCTTGCCAAGACCCGGGCCGTCAAGGCACTGGCCAAAAACCTGGAGGCAGACTTCAATCGAATTCAGTTTACGCCGGACCTGCTTCCCTCTGATGTCACCGGAAACGAGGTGTACTACTCAAATGATGGGCATTCTGAATTCAGGTTTGAACCCGGGCCCATCTTCGGAAATCTGATTCTGGGTGACGAGATCAATCGCGCACCCGCCAAAGTCCAATCAGCCATGTTAGAGGCGATGGAAGAGCGGCAGGTCACCGTTGCGGGTAAAACTCACAAGCTACCGGCAATGTTCATGGTGATGGCAACGCAAAATCCCATCGAGCAGGAAGGTACTTATCCGCTGCCTGAAGCGCAGATGGACAGATTCTTAATGCACGTTGTCATCCAATATACTTCGGCAGAAGACGAGATTACCATCGTTAATCTGGTGCGCAACGAAGAACAGGAGGCGAATCAGGCGGATAAAGAAGCCAGGCTCCCAACCCGGATGCCTCAGCAAATCGTATTTGATGCCCGCGCGGAAATCGCAGATATCCACATATCCGATGCAATGCGAAAATATCAAGTTGATCTCGTATACGCGACGAGAAACCCCGAAAATTACTCCGATGAACTCCGGCGATGGATATCTGTGGGCGCTAGCCCACGCGCTTCTCTTTCCCTGGACAAGTGTAGTCGTTGCCACGCATGGCTCAAGCATCGTGACTTTGTTGACCCTCAGGATGTGCGTGCCATCGCACACGATGTGTTACGACATCGCATCATGTTGTCTTACGAGGCGCAGGGTGAAGGTATCACCAGCGATCAGGTAATCGATGAAATAATCAAACAAGTTGCTCTTCCCTAACAGGATAGAATGGCCATAACGATGGAAGATCTAGACCCCCGCATCTACACGGACCTCAAGCACCTTCAGCAACTGGAAGGAGACGCCAGAGGTCTATCGTTCCTGCCAAGGCAACCCGCCAGAAGCATTCTAAATGGACAACACGCATCAAAATTAAGGGGTCGCGGCCTGAACTTTGAAGAGTTAAGAAGCTATTTGCCTGGCGATGACATCCGCGCCATCGATTGGAAAGCAACCGCAAGAAAACAGGAGCCTCATGTTCGTGTCTATACAGAAGAAAGGGACAGACCCGCACTATTGATTGTTGATCAAAGACAGTCCATGTTCTTTGGTACACGCCATTGTATGAAGTCCGTCACCGCCGCCGAGATCGCAGCAGCAACGGCTTTTATGGTTCTGGGAAAAGGAGACCGCATTGGCGGAATCGTCTTCGATGATACAGAGATATCTGAATTCAAACCGCAACGCAGTCGACGAGCGCTCAATTCGCTCTTGAAGGGCATTGAAGAAAAAAATCTTGCACTCAAAGCAGACACACCGCCCCTAGACAACCCCATGCCACTGAACAAACCATTGAGAGCAGCAAGCCGGATCGCGCGACATGACCATCTTGTTATTATTATCAGCGATTTCTACGAAATCGATGATGAAACCCTGCAGCACACCACAAATATGGCGAGAGGAAATGATGTCTGCTTGATGCTTGTCCATGACCCCTGGTCAACGGATATGCCAAAAGACCTCAGCATTGTCGCATCGGACGGGCAACTGCAGGTCACACTGGACACCACCACCGAGCAATCCTGGAAACGGCTCAGTGAGGCGGCGCGCAGCAGGATTGAAAATGTGATTGACTGGCAAAGAAGCGTCGGCGTGCCAGTCTTTCCAATCACGTCAGGCGAACCGACTATTCCGCAGTTGCACAGACTCCTCGGTGCCACGCCAGCAAGCCTGGATTTTTTAGACAAGAGTAGCCCTTCATGAGCGCAGTGGATCACCAGGTTGAAACTCAAACTGAGATTCCACTCGAAGATCTGGATCTGGTCGAACTGCTTGCGCTCATTGTGGACGTCCAGATACCAGAGCCAATATCTTTCTCACCACAAACGGCGGGTTGGTTGGTTCTGTTAACCGTATCGATACTGGCACTGGTCATTTTTGGCATGCGATACTATCTGGGATATCGGCGAAATGCCTATCGACGGCAAGCGATGGTTGAACTCAATTCAGTTAGTAGCCTGGCAGACATCGCCGAACAACTATCGACGATTGCTGCCATTACAAAACGTGTTGCACTGGTGACATTTGAAAGAACGCAGGTTGCAGACGCATACGGGAATCATTGGATAGAGTTTCTGAACCGGACCTGCAAGCAGTCTTTTATTAGTAGCCCGGAAGCGGACTATTTGACAAGCGGGCCTTATCAAAAGAAAAGCAGTGCTTCGGCAGAGGATGTCGACAGACTATTAATCCAAATAGGCGTCTGGGTGAAAGAACATCATGCTTGAATTCGCTCATCCCTGGGTTTCACTCTTCCTACCCCTGCCCTTTATTATCCACCGGTTCGCGCCACCACACTATGAAGCTGTTAGTGCGATGAGGACCCCATTTATTCACTTTATTGCAAACATAACCGGGCAAATACCAAGAGAAGGCTCAGTCATACTTAAAAGGCATTTGATCCAACTGTCGACTGCCGTTCTTGTTTGGGTTCTTCTGCTGCTGGCGCTTGCCAAGCCCGAACTGCTCAGCGAACCCATCACCCGTACGGATGCTGGTCGCGATGTGATGTTGGCTATCGACATTTCCGGCTCAATGGATGAAAGAGACTATGTGGTTCCCGGGGAAGACAATCTCAGTCGGCTTGATGTCGTCAAACGCGTGGTCGGAGAGTTCATTGAAGACAGGAAAGGGGACAGAATTGGCCTGATCATCTTCGGTTCAAAGGCCTATGTCCAGGTTCCCTTTACCCAGGACCTGCAAACAGCCAGGGCTTTGCTCGATGCGATCGAAGTTGGTATGGCTGGACCACATACCGTTATCGGCGATGCCATTGGCCTCGCCATTCGAACTTTTGAAGTTAGCGAACTGGATCAACGCCTGCTCATTATTCTTTCTGATGGCGAAGACACCGGCAGTCGAATGACGCCGGTTAATGCCGCTGCTATCGCCGCACAACACAAAGTCCAGATATTTACTGTTGGCATTGGCGATCCGGAAGGATCGGCAGAAGGAAGAGTAGATTTCGATGGCTTAGCGCAAATCTCGAACCTTGCTGGCGGTCACTTCTTCAGAGCTGATGATCACGAGGGTCTGGTGAGTGTTTATGCAGAAATTGACAAGATGGTAGCGAGAGAAACACGGACAGTTTCCTATCGGCCACGGCAATCCCTTGTTCACTGGCCCATGTCAGCTGCACTGCTTGTGATGATAATGGGCCTGGCCAGCATGCTACTCACTCATCAATTGCCGAAATACCATCCGCATTCTGATGCAGGTGCAGATGCATGATGGAAATGCTCGCACTGTTTCATTTCATTCGACCTTTCTGGCTCCTTGCTATCCCGTTGATTCTTGTCCTCTGGTGGCTCTCCCGGCGTTCCCAGACCCGTCCACCACAATGGACGCAGGCAATTGCAACCCACCTGGCTAATGCTCTTATCCTCGACAAACAGAAGCTCAAACGGTTTTATGCCATTGATCTAACGGCGGTCATCATGGTGCTTTCTTCTGTTGCTGTCTCCGGACCGACATGGAGCAGGATACCTAACCCTTTCTATAGCGAAACCGCACCCCTGGCAATTGTTCTCAACGTCAATTCATCCATGTTGACCAACGATATTCAACCGACCCGACTGGAACGAAGCAAGTTTAAAATACTGGATCTCCTGAAACAGCGAGCGGGTGCCCGTACTGCCCTGATCGCCTATGCCGGGTCTGCGCATCGGGTATTACCCTTAACGGAAGACCCTGATCTACTGCGCCCTTTCCTCGAAGGTTTATCACCGGATGTCATGCCTGTTTCAGGGAATGATGCATCACTGGCTCTGGATCTCGCGCATCAGGCTCTTCTTGCCGATGAGACGCCTGGCAGCATTCTATTCCTAACCGATAGCGTCGAACCGAGTAGCTTCCCTGCCTTCCAGTCTTATCAAAAGAAAAAAGAAAGCTACCCCATCATCGCTTTGATCGTAGGTACAGAAGAAGGCGGTAATATTCGTCTGGCCAGCGGTCAAATCACCGGTGGAGCAGGTATCGCCCGCGCACAAATCAACCAATGGAAACGCGCTGGCAATATCGGTCTGGTTAATTTTGAAGCGGGTGATGCGGACCTGCGCAGGATCAGCCGTATCGTCGCTTCCAATCTGCGATCTTCACTAGATCAGGATTCACGGGCAGATTGGTTGGATCGGGGATGGTGGCTCCTCTGGCCCATTTTGCTCCTGATGTTGGTCTCATTTCGAAGGGGATGGACCATCGCATGGTAAGAGTTACTACCTACTGTTTGTTATTAATGGCCATAACCGGGTGCGATATTTTTCTGGACAGCAGACTGGCGCCCTACTTCCTGACACAAGACCAGCGGGGCCGCATCGCATTCGAAAACCAGGACTACCAGAAAGCTGCCGTACAGTTCCAGGACCCTCTCTGGAAGGGAGTCGCCCTCTATCAAACCAGTCGTTTTGAACAGGCATCAGCGGAATTCGGTAGAGTGCGGTCTGCCGAATCCCTTTTCAATATGGGTGTCGCCATGATACGTCATCGCGAATATTCCAGTGCCATCCTTGCCTTTGAAGAAGCACTTGAACTGGATAAAGACCATGCCCCCGCCCGGCAAAACCTTGATACCACCAGAGCAATCATTGCGTATCTGAATGAAGCGCGTCAGGGGACGGGCTCAGAAATCGGTGCCGATGAGTATCGCTTCGATAAGACGAATGAAGGCGGTCAGGACACAGTGATCAACGAAAAAGACAAGCTAAAACTGGAAACAGCGGACCAATGGATGCGAACGGTTGAGACACGGCCACGAGACTTTCTAAAGACAAAATTTGCGCTGGAAGCATCCAAATGAAGGTAAGTTGTCTGGTAACGATCTTGTTAACCGGTACATTTTTCACTGCGACTGCCTTCGGCGCAAGCGAGCCCGGAGGAAAAGAGCCAGTGGTGACGATAAGTATCGAACCAGATTCAGTGATCGTCGGAAAAATGGCGACCCTGCGCATCAAGGTGCTTGTCCCTACCTGGTTCACAAGCCCCTCGATCTATCCGTCTTTCGACAAACTCAATGTGATTAGCCGCCTTCCTCCAAACAGCACCTATCCCGTAACAGAGGCCATTAACGGAGAAAGCTGGCCGGGGATAATCCGCGAGTACGAAATTTACCCTCAATCTGTCGGCGTATTTGTTTATGAGTCAGAGTCGATTCTAGTCGACTATGCAGATGAAATGACCAGAGCTTCGACAAAAATCGAGTTGTCTGTTCCCAGCGTTAAGTTAGCGGCCGTGATTCCCAGGGGGGCAGAAACTTTGAATCCTTTTCTTGCCTCGACGAAAGTGACACTCGACCGAGAAATAGAAGGGAAAACAGAAAACATCAGAACCGGAGACGCCATCGTCATAGATCTGGTGGCAAAAATTAGAAATATGCCAGCCATGTTCTTGCCTGGTCTGTTGCGCTTTCCAGAAAGCCCTGAGTACACGGCATACCCGGAAGAGGCGATGATAGAAGAACATAGAGAAGATAGAAGCACTGACTCTTCCAGTTCACGAAGAGAACGGATAACAGTCATTTTTGAAAGACCGGGTAGATTCGTGATGCCTGCTATCGAACTCAAGTGGTGGAATACAACCACAGAAACAATACAGACCAGCGCTCTACCCGAACAGGTGATCATGGTCACGGGCGAGCCGATTTCGAAGGCAGGCGAGGAACCTGTTTCCACAACGAATAAACTGACGGGTATAGGCATCGCAATCGTTGTGTTACTAGTCCTGCTGGCTACCGGACGAAAATCTATCATGGCGGCTTTCAGTCAAAGAAGAATTGAGTTTCTAGATTCTGAACACCACGCACTTAAAGTCTTAACAGCGTCAATTCATAACGGCGCCAAAAAAGAAATCTACCGTGACTACCTTTTGTGGAAGGACAAAGTTGCGCAGGACTCAATGTATCCGTTTCAACCCAACGAGTTTGACACCCTGGGCCGAGACTTGTACAACAACGCAGATGCACCATCAATATTGAGTAAAGGAGAGAAGAAACCCTTGGCGGTCGCACTGAAGAAAATCAGGCAGGATGCGATAAAACACACAAAGAATTCCAATTCACCCTTGCCAGCCCTGAATCGGTAGTCGGAGACAATGCGAGGCATAGCATGGGTTACTGTCTAACGGCAGGCGTATATTTGTGAATCAGAATAATCGGCTGATTGACGTCACGGCGAATCGTAAACGCTGATTCAAGCAGGAATTCATCTTCAGGTTTACCTGCCTGCCGCCAGCGGACTATCTGGCCTGTACCACCGGTGCCCGCTTCGATTTCGCCATCCCAGACAGCGATAAGTTCATCACAATGTTGTACCAGGTAGGCACCACCTAATGCGTATTGTTTGTTGCGCAACTCATTGGCCCTGCCATCAATATGAGAAGTGAGTTCTTTCTGGTCACCGAACCTCATCGGCAATTCAAAGTAGGTTTCTGCCATTCCGACCATTTCCCGAAATCTATCGTTGGAAACCGGGAGGCCAAAGTCAGTTTGGTAAAGTTCATAGGGTAGTGGTAAAGGTACCCGCATCTCTATGGAAAATTTGTCCATTGCGATCTCAGCAACCAATCGATCTGCGCCTTCAGCCAGCGGCGAGTAAACAACAAACCTCTTACCCGGATTAGCGCTGACTATTTTAGCCAGAATTTCCTCAATGTCCTGTCGAAGGGTACGGCTTTCTACATCCAACTTGTGCAGGCGATGGCCTGTCACTCCAATTCGATATTCTCTGGTGAAACCTATTCCTGCATTGGCAACCAGATCAGGCAAGCGCTTTATTGCCTCAATCTGTGTGTTCTGTTCCGAAACATCAAGCTCGTCCCAGGGACCAATAATCGGATTGAGCTTGGCACTTTCGATTCTGCTTGGACCATATTGCCAACCTGACGAAATTTTTTCTGAACACCATCGATTGTGCTCCATCCGGGCGAGTAGTAAGGCTTCTGCATCTGAAAAAACGAATGCTGGATCTACTGAAGTACCGAAGGCACAACCAATCGCTCTTAATTTCGTGGCGAGATGATCGGCGCTCTGTCTGTTACTCGAACGGGTCGGTTCTGCCAGCGCAACCCAGTCAAAAAGAGATGAGTAGAGCCGTCGGTCGACATTTCTATCTTCACGACGAACCAGATAGGCTTCGTGAAATGCTCGCGCCAACTTATCCAATCCATCTGCCAGGACATGCTCATGATGAAGTATCTGATCCAACATACCGAAGGGATACAAACCATCTGGAATCTCGGGCCCACCATGGTTTGATTCAAGTAGTTGTGCCAGACCACTGGACTGTTCCATGTGTACAATAATCGGCGCGTTAGAAGACTGCCGGTTTAGTAAAACGGTTCGCAACAACAGCGCCAAATCAAGATTATCTGCATCATCCTCAAAGCAGACCACATGCTGCGAAATGGAGGAAAGGATCTCCGACTCAATCGACTCCAACGCCTTGATCTCAAGGACAGGTAAATTGACAAAGTCCATGTCACACTGGGCTTCGAGATGCGGGTAGCTTGCGAGAAATCGTTCGCCTTTGGCGACCGCATCGTCATCAAAAATACAGAACTTAACGCGACTTTCGTTCGAAAAGTGACAGATCCGTATTGCTTCAAGCAGGATATGCTCCGCCTGCCGGCCAAAATTGTAGAGAGCGATATGCACCTGAGATAGTCCAAAATACTGGGCGAAGTTCTCCGGCGGATAATCCCGAAAAAGAATTCGAGCATTCAAATCATACACACTAAAAAAATTAATCAGTGCCGAACCTGAATCAGAAAAGAATTTAGGATAGTTCTCTAGTCGTTCTGCTATGTGCGTATTATCAACGTGCATGTGAACCAACAGCTGCCTGCCTTGTGTGTTCTGCACATAGGCTTTTGCCTTGATCGCCAGTTCAACATTAATCCCGTCGCTACCCGTAAACGCAACCAGATGACTCGCCTGTTGCAGATTAACTTCCTCGAAGAGCTTCGGGTTTAGCATATCTCCAATAATAACGGACATGCCCAGCCTTCTGGCTTCTTCGATCCTCGGATTCTCTGCATCAATTTCAACCACGACGAGCTTGTATTGTTTGTTACAAGATAGAAGAAAGTGCCAGGAACGCCTGCCTAGCCCTGCAACAACGACGTGGTTTTTACGCACTCTGACGAGGGAATTCATGATCTGAACATAGGCACCCTGTGTGAGCAGAATCAGGACGCTGGCAAAAGTCGCCAGAGGTGCAAGAAAGCGAGTAAGTTCCAGCTGCCAGGGTAGATCTTTACCTGAGGTCCAATCCCCTTCGAGGGCAAATAGCGTGAGCGTCTGGTAGAGAGCCTGCAACGGATTGGACATCAATTGATCCGGCGAGAGCAGATACTGACCCCATATCCCAAGGAGGAATATACCAACTAACACAATCGCAATGGTCAGGGCTTGGCGCATATCATCTACTCATCTTCAAAGCAGCAAGGCAGAATTCCATGCTACCGCTATTCTAGAAATAAATCCGCCCCCATTTATCCCCTATTCATCTATCGACAGCCTTTCACATGTTGCGCAATAGATCACGGGTGTCTATGTGTTCTTTAGATGAAGTGGCAAAAACAGAAGCCGCATAGTCTGTTACTCCCGCCTCACCAAGCATCGCTAACGCATCTTCTACTTCGGCAGCACTGCCCACAAGAGCAATCTCCCCAGGTTCACTGACACCCTCACGTTCAAACATCGCTTTATATGAGGGCAGTTGGCCATACATCGTGAGTGTCTTCGAGATTCGATTGCGCAATCCCTGGGGATCATCTGTGACACAAACAGGTAAGGTAGCAATAATTCGAGGAGCGTCTTTACCCGCTTTCGCGGCGGCATCGCTGATAGCGGGAACAATATGTTCTCTGATGGTTTTTGGTCCCACCCAGGCAAGAGTTGTACCATCAGTTCTGCTCCCGGCAACACGAAGCGCCTGCGGTCCGAGAGCGGCGACGACGACACCCGGGCGTTTATCTACCGGCTTGAAAATCTCCGCTTCACAGGACAAGGTTGCTCCCTGATAGTTAACTTTTCCTTTCTCCAACAAGGGCATCAAAATAGACAAGTAGTCGCGAAGATGACGAATCGGCTTCTCGAAGCCAATACCAAGCTGCGCCATCATGACCTCGTGAGATAAACCAATCCCCAGAGTGAGCCGGTCACCGACCGCCGTCTGCGTAGTGAGTGTCTGGCCGGCCAGCACCATGGGGTGCCTTGGATAGGTTGGAACTATTGCCGTACCCAGTTCAATATCCGGTACTTCCTGCGAGATGACCGCCAACACGGTCAAGGCGTCGAATCCACCGGTTGGATGTTCTGCTATCCAGTAACTGCTAAAGCCATCTACCTGGGCCGCCTTCGCATCTTGCCTGATCGCGTCTATTGATGCCTTTTGCACCAGCCCTGTACCATTAATTCCAATTTTCATCATATCTTCCGGTAAAAAAATTTGAGTCTACTCTATTTCCACTCAACTACTCTCTTTCCGTTCAAGAATGGCTGGCCCGCCAGACCATCCAAACTGAATTTCCACCATCCGTTTATAGATAGGTTCTCTTTCGATCAGTTCAGCGTGGCTGCCAATGTCGAGGATTTTCCCTTCGTCCATGACAACAATACGGTCCGCTTTCAGGACAGTTGATAGTCGATGAGCGATGACGATCGTCGTGCGATCTTTTTGCAGTATATCCAATGCTTCCTGGACCAGACGCTCACTCTCGGAGTCTAATGAACTTGTCGCCTCATCGAGTAGCAGAATAGACGGGTCTTTTAACACTGCCCGGGCAATCGCAATCCTTTGTTTTTGGCCACCTGACAACCTGGCGCCTTTTTCGCCAAGAAAAGTTTCATAGCCTTCTGGCAGTTTAGTGATAAAGACATGGGCAGATGCGGCGCGAGCAGCTGCTACCACTTCTTCCGCCGTGGCATCAGGCCGGCCAAACCGTATATTTTCCAGTGCACTGGCACCGAAGATAACCGTGTCCTGGGGTACGATGCCGATGCGAGCGCGAATATCCCGCGGCACCGCAGACACAGTATTTATCCCGTCGAGGAGTATTGAGCCATCTGCCACATCATAGAATCTTAACAACAACTGGAAGACTGTACTTTTCCCAGCACCGGACGATCCAACTATGGCGACATGTTCGCCTGGAACCACATCTAGACTAAAACTATCAATGGCCAATGTATGGGGACGAGAAGGATATGAAAAAGAAACATTTTGGAAGCGAACACTTCCCAGGTGTTCTGACGGTAGTGTGATAGGTTCAACCGGCGTTTTGATCGCCGGTGTCATCTCTAGCAATTCCGTTAACCTTTCCATGGCACCAGCAGCTCGTTGAATCTCTCCCCAGACTTCACTAAGCCCACCAGCCGACACGCCAACAAACATGGCATAGATAACAAATTGCCCCAGTTCACCGCCAGTCATCTCCCCTGAAAGGACAGATCTGGCACCAATCCAGAGAACAAAAGTTAAGGCGCCAAAGACACCCGTTGTCGCTATAGTCGAAAAGAGGGCGCGCACCTTTATTCGATTTATCGCTGTGTTGAAACTGTTTGCAATGACCTTGTCGAACCGGGAGACCTCCACCTTCTCAGCGGTGAATGCCTGCACAGTTTCAACGGCATTGAGGACTTCTGCTGCCTGACCGCTGGCATCAGCAATTCTGTCCTGTGTATCTCTGGATAATCGGCGTAACCACCGACCAATCACCATCATGGGCACAATTAACAGAGGCAAGACAATCAACAGAAGCAGGGATAGTTCTGCGTTGGTGTAGATGAGCAATACCAGCGCACCAAAAAACTGGATGGATGAACGCAATACAATCGATATGCCGACTCCGGAGATGGATTGGATAAGCGTGGTATCTGCTGTTAGCCGTGACAGAACCTCGCCGATTCTAGTGACTTCAAAGAAGGTAGGGTCCATGCCAATGACGTGGGCAAAAACTTTCGTGCGCAGATCCGCAACCACGCGTTCGCCAAGCCAGTTAACATAGTAGGCACGCGCTGCGCCGAATATACCAATGACAAGCGCAAACAACAGCAACACAAAAAAATATCGATCAACATTAGCAGCATCTTCGAGTGAGAAGCCGTGGTCAATGACATTACGCACAGCCATTGGCATTGCAAGTAAGGCAATAGACGAAATAAGCAACGCCAGTATCGCCAATATTATCCTACCCTTGTAGGGCAAGATAAGGGGTATCAACATGCGAAGGGGACGCAGAGATTTACCCTTCTCACGATGCTCGATCTGAATCTCCGCCATTAATTTTTAACCAGGATTTGTCAGCCCACCGGAAGCTTCACGTCGGTTACGGCGTGTTTCACCTAGATCCCGAAAAGCTTGAGGTGCCATCAGCATGGCTGGCGTCACCACGAGTGTCAGTACTGTCGCGAAACTCAGACCCGATACAATCGCTGATGCCAGCTGTACCCAGAAGGAGGCGACCGGCCCGCCTACTTCGACTTCCCTTCCAATAAGGTCAATTGATATGCCCATGGCCATCGGCAACAAACCAAATCCTGTCGTGAAAGTCGTTAGAAATACCGGACGGAGTCGTAGACAGCCTGTCTGAATGATAACTCTTTGCATGGCCCAATCTGGATTTTCCTTGCGCAGGTAATTAAATGTATCTATCAAAACGATATTGTTGTTTACAATAATTCCAGCAAGCGCAACAATTCCCACGCCTGTCATAATTGCGCTAAATGCATACCCGGTTATAATTAGCCCTAACAATACGCCCATGGTGGACATGATGACAGCAGACAGAATAAGCGCCGCCTGATAAAAACTATTAAATTGTGTAATCAATAAAATGCCCATTAGCATCAATGCCAGCGAAAAGGCAGTGCCAATAAACTCCTGGGTCTTCTTCTGTTCTTCATTTGCACCGCGGAACACAACCTTGACCGAAGGGTCCAACCCCGCCTCCTGAAGCCATTTCTGAATCTCTACGACCTTGTCATCGGCTAACACGCCAGGCAAGGTATCAGCACGCACATACATAATGCGTGTCCCATTTTGGCGGAATATGGTGCTGACCTTGGCCTTTGCCTTTCTCTCTACAAAACTGCTAATGGGTACCTGACCTTCGCGGGTCGATACTCTTAAATGGTCTAGCTGCGAAATACCTCGATATTCTTCAGGGTAGCGCACTCTTATGTCTACTTCGTCGTCCACATCATCAGGGCGATAGCGCCCCACCAGTGCGCCATTAGTAATTAACTGGATGGCGGCACCGACGCTAGTAACATCCGCACCCAACATGGCGGCCTTGGCACGGTCCACGGTTATCTCCCACTCTATTCCAGGGACTGGCGCCGTATCATCGACGGCATTCAGGCCGTCCATGGTTTCCAGAAATTCTCTCACTCGTTTGGCCTCTCGTGCCAGAATGGCCAGATCCTGACCCTGGAGTTGAATCTGAATATCTTTGCCTACTGGTGGACCCTGCTCCTGCGACCTGATCTCTGCACGTACACCAGGAATATTGTTTATTGCCTCTCTGTAAGCCTCTTCCACGGCCCAGCCATCAATATCTCTCTTTCGCCTATCCGTTAGTTCTATCAACATAGTGCCAATCTGATCTGCCGTCGTGCCACCACGACCAAAGCTAATTCCACCACTTCCAGAACGGGTGTAGATCGAATTGATATTACCCTCGGCGACTACTCTGGTTTCAACATCCGTAACAATATCCCTTAACTCAGCGGCGGAGTAATTACCCTTGGCTGCCACGGTTATTCCTGTGAAAGTCGGGTCAACCTCCACAAAAAACTGCGAGCCGTTACCAGCAACGCCATACCACTCCCAGATACCAAACAAGCAGACTAGGGTAAATGTAATCAATGCAAGGGGATGACCTGTAGCGAATTTGAGTACTTTAGCGTAGTAACGCAGCACTCCTGTTAGCTCATCAAACCTTCCTTCATCAACAAGTTGCGAATTTCCACCTTCAACTTTTTCCCTCTGGCGACTAATAATCGAGCCAAGAACCGGTGCGAAGAGAAGGGCATACATTAATGAACCCACCAACACAGCAAATACGGTAACCGGTAAATAGCGCATGAACTGTCCCACGACACCTGGCCAGAACATCAATGGTAAAAATGCTGCCAGTGTTGTCGCAACGGACGCGAGTACAGGCCAGAACATTCTCTGGATGGAATAGATGTAGGCTTCCCGGGGGGTCACGCCCTCAGTCAATCGACGCTCGGCGAGTTCCACGACAACTATTGCCCCATCGATCAACATGCCAAGACCCAGCAGCATGCCAAACATGATCATGAAATTGTAGGTATAACCCAGCGCGTTAATCACAATAAAAGCAAAAAGAAAAGAGAAAGGAATGCCAAGCGCCACAAGCACGCCCGAACGAAACCCTACGGCAGCTACAACAACGGTCAACACCAAAAACATGGCTGTTGTGATATTACCCTCCAGCGTACCGATCTGTTCAATGGTCTCGGGTGACTGGTCGTTCAGGTAGCTGATTTTTACGTTAACTGGGTAGTCTTTCCTGGCGGTTTCCACCACCTCTTTAACCTTGGCGGCAACATCAACCAGACTGGAGCCAACCCGCTTGGAGACTTCAACCGCAACTGCGGGTACGCCATTGGTACGTGCGTGAGATTGTGCATCTTTAAAGGTTCGCTTCAGGGTGACAACATCTTGCAGGGTGATAACACCCTCAGCTGTTGCCTTCAAGGGAATAGACAGGACATCTTTGGCATTTTCGATCAGGCTCGGAATCTTGACCGTGAAGCTACCTCGTCCCGTATCAATTGAACCTGCTGCAATGAGTCGATTATTCTTAGCCACGGCCGCCAGCAATTCATCATTTGTGATGCCATAGGCTTCGAGTTGAGCGGGATTGATAATGGCTTCAAGGACTTCTTCGCGATTGCCTCTGATGGTTGCTTCGAGGACTGCGCTAATGCCTTCCAATTCGTCCTTTAGTTGTCTCGCTAACCGGTAAAGCACGCGATCCGGCACATTGTTTCCGCCAATTCCAATCGTGATAACCGGAAAATCATTGGCTGAAACCTCATTGATGATTGGCTCCTCAGCGCTTGATGGTAATTTTACCTTCGCCTTGTCAACGGCTTCACGAACATCAAGAAATGCCTGATCCGGCTCAAAGCTGGAGTCAAATTCTATGACCAGGGTCGCCGAACCTTCACCAGCGTAGGCATTCAGCTCTTTCACACCCTCAATAGTCTTCAGCTCAAGTTCCATGGGGCGAACCAGCAGCCTTTCTGAATCCTCGGGAGAAATACCCTCATGGGGCACAATGATGACGATTACCGGAACAGAAACATCTGGTTGGGATTCAATGGGAATTGAGCTATAAGCGACAACACCCATAAACATAATGACGATAAGCAAGGACAAGACAGTCCTCGAGCGATCCATCGCTGAGCCAATAACAGACATGAGATAGAACCGCTAGGAGCCAACAAGCGATACAAGGGGCGACAAATCAATTTTGACGATCTGCCCTTCAAATACCTCTTCCTGACCAATTGTGATCAATTTGACCTTTTGCGGAAGTCCTGTCACCCAGACACCTTCTGTGCTCTCGCTAACGATATGAACAGCCTTGAATCTCACGACATTCTGATTGTCCACAATCCGGACACCGACAACGCCTTCATCGTCTAATACCAGTGATGCAGCGGAGATAAGATGAGCAACTTCCGCACCCGTGGGCACATGCATTGTTGCCGTTAGACCGGCGCGAATTGAAGCCGCTGGATTATTGATGGTCACCTCAATGGGATAAGTGCGAGTGGTCGCGTCTGGAGATCTGCCAATAAAAGTCACCATGGCGACATAACCTTCGCCTGTGATTAATTCTACATGGACCTGATCTCCCAGATGGATACCACTGATATTCCTCTCGGCAACCTGGCCGGTGACCAGAATCGGGTCAATCTCAATCAGCGTGACACAGGTCGAACCAGGCGAGAGAAAATGTCCCACTTCAACCGGTTGAGTCTCCACAATGCCATCAAATGGGGCTGTTATACGGGTTTTCTGTAGTTCGAGTTGTGCTCGTTTTGCCCGTGAACGGCTTTGTTCCAACCTTGCCTTTGCTTGAGCGAGAATAATTTCAGATTGCAGACCACGCTGATTCAGGTCACGTATTCCATCATATTCCAGTTGCGTGCTTTTAAGGCTGGCCAGTGCTTCTGAAAGGTCACTGCGGCGGGTATCAATGGCAATCTGACACAACAGGTCACCCTTTTTGACCCGATTGCCTTTTTCACCAGGGACAGCTTCAACAATACCGGAAACTTCGGATCTCACCTCAACCATTCGATTAGCACGGGTCTGCCCGCGGACATCGAGAAACAGGTTGCGAGTTGCTGCAACACTTTCTATGCCACGTACCAGCGGAATTTTGGTTGAAGTATTCTCTGCACCACCGTCACCTTCATCCGCTGTCACTTTATTGGAGCTTAGATCACCTGAGAACAACCAGATGGCCATTCCGAAGGCAAAAAACAGGGCTATTAAACTACGATTACTCACTTAATCCACCAATTCAAATTCGGGTTTCTAATCAATCGACAGGAAAACCACAAGACGATGCACTGCCAGCCGAAATCAGGGCCAACAACGCCAAAAACACACTATTTTTATCGTCTCACTGGAATCGGGCGCCTGGAGAAGGCTTGGAACAGAGGTCAACGATCAACTCAGCGCGCAACCTCGATGTATGTCCGTTCGTGTGATGCTATTTATGTGTTACCTTTGGTAACGCATTCTATGGGTTACACATCACTAATTCAAGGGGTAACTGTCAGGACTTTATGCTGACAGGCGGCATAATTCGTGGGCTAGACTCGTACACCCGATCACTGCACAATGAAAGCAACAAATAGGAGATGAAACATCACGATGACCGAACCCACAGTGACCGAACCCAGAATGACCAAAGACACCCAGACTGAAAACACACAAGATCCAGTCAACAGCACCGACCGCTTTAAATTGTCAAACAAGGAACTGCTGGCAGACTGGGCGATTGATGTTAATCGCGATGTAGAATCCATGTCTCTGGACGAGTTGGACCCTTCGCACCCCGATCTGTTCGAAGCAGACACCATGATGCCGATATTTGAGCGGCTCCGGGCTGAAGATCCCGTTCACTACCATGAAAATTCCATGTTCGGTCCCTACTGGTCAATAACCTCCTATGAGGACATCATGAAAGTGGATTCCACCCACAAGGTTTTTTCCTCAGACTCAAGGAAAGGCGGCATCAACCTGGGCGGGATAGCTGACCCCGATCCAGACCCCGCTTTCCATCTGCCCATGTTTATCCAGGAAGACCCACCCAAGCATGATGAACAGCGAAAGGTCATCGCACCCATGTTCACGCCCTCGCACCTGCAGACACTCCAGGAATTGATCCGTGAACGCGCGGGTACGATTCTGGACAACCTGCCACGCAACGAAGAATTCAACTGGGTCAAAGAAGTCTCGGTAGAACTTACCGGGCAGATGCTGGCCACACTTTTTGATGTTCCACAGGAAGACCGGCACAAACTTGTCTACTGGTCCGATACCGTTCAAAACCTCGGTGATCCCGAGTTTTTCGAGTCTGTCGAAGAAGGCTTTGCAGAATTGTGGAAATGTTGGGAATATTTTGACAATGTATGGAAAGAACGCGTCAAGCGAAACCAGCCAGGCGACGATCTGATCTCCATGCTCGTACACGGCGAGGCAACCAAAGATATGCCACCCAACGAGTATCTGGGTAATATTCTGCTGTTGATTGTCGGTGGTAATGACACCACCCGTAATTCAATTTCCGGCGGCGTGCTGGCCTTAAACCAGAATCCCGGAGAGTACGAAAAGCTTCTTCAGAATCCTGGCCTGATTCCAAAAATGGTACCTGAGATTATTCGTTGGCAGTCACCTGTCGCGCATATGGCAAGAACCGCAACTCAGGATTTCGATATTCGAGATAAGACCATCAAAGAAGGCGACCGGGTTGCCATGTGGTACATCTCTGGGAACAGGGACGAAAATGCCATCGACAACGCCAATCAATTCATCATTGATCGTCCCAACCCAAGAAAACACTTGTCTTTTGGTTTTGGTATTCATCGTTGTATGGGTAATCGCCTTGGTGAGATGCAGCTCAATATCATCTGGGAAGAAATTATGAAACGATTCCCGAAAATCGAACTGGCAGGTGATCCTAAATACCTGCGCTCGAGCTTCATCCA
>CAZAZB010000011.1:0-3134 GCA_964489485.1 uncultured Pseudomonadales bacterium
TCAGGGATTGTTCTGGTGGGGTGACCTGTTTTGATGGCGTAAGCAACGCGCCAGTCTTGTGCGTTTGTAGGTGAATCCATAGGGTTGCCACAATGAGTAATACCCAGGGCAGATAAACGTCATACCAGGAGAAGTAAGACCGGCTCCACCAGCTACTTGCTGCAGGTGTAAAAACGAAGACACCCAGAATGATAAAAATGATCGACCTTTCAAGCATGATTTGATTCTAAACCTTTAAGCCTGTTTTACCCAATGCTCATACAAGGTCGAGTTCGCTACGGGATCGAATCTTGGGAACCGAGGCCATGCGCCAGTGAGCGATGGCATGGCTGATGAGTGATTCCACGTTTTCTGCATTGCGCAGGGTTGGCTGCTGCAGGAACGAAAGAGCACGAATGATGTTTTCTGATGCTGCACTATCCGAAAGAGAAGGTGCCTGTGCCTGTTTGCTAAGCTTGTCACCCGATTGACCAAGCACGACGGGAATATGCGCGTAATGAGATGGTGGGAGCTTCAGTTTTGCAGTGAGATAGATTTGTCGTGGCGTCGAATCAAGGAGATCCGCACCTCGCACAATGTGAGTCACGCCTTGAAACCCGTCGTCAACCACGACGGCTAGCTGGTAAGCGAATAGCCCGTCCTTTCGTTTGATAATAAAATCTCCCAGATCCTGGTTTCGCCGCCAGAGTATCTTGCCGACAATCTCGTCATCCAGCGGGATAGTCGCCTGATCGATATGAATGCGAGTGGAAGTAGGAGGGGTGACATCCTCTTCTGGCTTACCAAAACAAATGCCCGGGTAGATGGGTGGTAGTTTCTTGCGAATACAGTTGCAGGGATAGGTCAGACGCTGCTGCGAGAGGGAGTCCAGTGCTTTCTGATAGGTATTCAGGCGACTACTCTGGTAAAGAACATCCCCATCCCAGTTCATTCCGTGTTCACTGAGTTGTTGGAGAATAATTGCCGGTGCGCTGGTCGACTCTCGTGGTGGGTCGAGATCTTCTATTCTGACCAGCCAGGCACCATTGTGACTTCGGGCATCGAGATAGCTGGCAAGTGCTGCCACCAGTGAGCCAAAGTGTAAGGGTCCCGTCGGAGAGGGTGCAAAGCGACCTATGTAGTTGCTTCTTGACTGCACAAATATCCAGTAGGCGATTCGGGACCAATCAGGAGGGCCTTATGCACAACAATTGGAACTCGTTGTGCGCCAGTTTGCCACGCTGATGGTACCCGGTTAGGTCATCCGTGAAGTTGTTTTTCTTTCAGCTCGTCCAGGGTTTTGCAGTCAATACACTGGGATGCAGTTGGCCTGGCTTCGAGCCTTTGTACACCGATTTCAATGCCGCAGGACTCGCAATAGCCATAGTCATCCTGATCGATAAGTTCGATGGTATTGTCTATTTTCCGAATGAGCTTTCTTTCACGGTCTCGGGTACGAAGTTCGAGGCTGAATTCTTCCTCTTGACTTGCTCTGTCAGAGGGATCTGGATAGTTTGCCGCCTCATCTTTCATGTGGCTGACAGTTCGGTCTACCTCTTCCATTAATTGCGTCTTCCACTCCAATAATATCTCTTTGAAGTGTTCGCGCTGTTCTTCATTCATGTAGTCATCATCAACCTTTCTTGCGATCGTCCTGGGTGCAGTTTTTTCTGCTACGGACTTTTTCGCAGTGGTTTTCTTGGCAGCAGTCTTTTTTGCAGTCGACTTCTTTACAGCGGTCCCGGTCGTAGCCGGTTTCTTGGCTGCTACCTTCTTTGGCTTTGGACTGGTTTTTTTCGCCTTTGTAGGCGCTGCTGCTTTCTTGCTGGCTGATGCAGACTTCTTCGGCGTTTTCTTTACTACAGCGGTCACCTTTGGTTTTACCTTCTTTGTCGCAGTTGATTGACGGGTGGTCGATTTCTTGGCGGGTGAACTTTTTGTTTTAGGTTTTGCCGCAGCTTTTGGGGTAGTTTTTGTCTTGGTTTTTCGGGTAGTTTTTGTTTTTGGCGTAGATTTTACTTTTACTTTGGCTTTCGTCTTCGCTTTTGTTTTAGCACTGGCTTTTACTGCCGCCGCTTTCGTCTTTGGCTTTGATTTTGCATTGTTCTTTGTTGAAGCCTTTGCCGAAGTCTTGGTCGATTTTTTAGACGCGGCAATCGCTTTTGCCGGGCTTTTTGCCTTGGTCTTCGCTTTGCTGCTCTTTTTCTTAGGTTTTGCTGCCATAGGTATTTCCAGTTCGCTATGTCACAAAAATGTCACAGAATTGTGTCACAAAATTGAGTGTTCTAAATCCAGCGGCGAACATTACCAGAACATTCGCCATTCGCCAAGCAACAATTAGCCTTCTTTCTAATCCGAACACATGGTCTATGGATGTTAATATTACAGTCTATTTGAAGGTTTAGAGACGATGCCCCACAACTCGCTACTGAAGGGAAAGCTAATACGACGTTATAAACGATTTCTTGCCGATGTTGAACTGGCCAGTGGCGAAATAATGACCGTTCATTGCCCCAATACTGGTTCAATGAAGAACTGCCTGGAGGAGGGAGCCCAGGTTTGGCTTTCTCATTCGGACAATACTTCCCGAAAGTATCCGTATACCTGGGAATTAATGAAAACCGCTCGAGGCCACTTCATTGGGATCAATACCGGAAGTGCTAATAAAATTGTTAAACAGGCTGTTTGTGAGAACAGAGTACTGGAATTGACAGGTTATAGGACAATACTGGCCGAGCAAAAATATGGTATTGAAAATAGTCGAATAGACCTACTGTTAACGGCGCATGAATCACTGGCGAATTGTTATGTTGAAATCAAGAGCGTGACGCTACTGGATGGGCCGGTGAGCAATGGCGCAGGCTATTTCCCGGACTCTGTCAGTAAGCGTGGGACTAAACACCTCAGGGAGTTAATAGAGGTTGTCAGGCGTGGAAATCGTGGCCTCTTGTTTTATTGCGTCCAACATTCAGGCATCAGGTCGGTATCACCGGCCACTGCCATTGATCCTGAATATGCTGAGACACTGCAAGAGGCAGTCTCTGCCGGGGTTGAGGTGGTGGCCTACAAGGTGAGTTATCGAGGCAGTTGGCCGAATCTTGGTCATGCAATCCCTTTTATTCAACAACCTTTTATTCGTCAATCTTCTGTTCGTC
>CAZAZB010000011.1:3234-22900 GCA_964489485.1 uncultured Pseudomonadales bacterium
ATCTTCTGTTCGTCAATCTTCTGTTCGTCAATCAAGGTGCCCATTGTGAAGCTGCCGCTTGCACTTGTTGATTCGCGGTCTGCTTATGGACTGGTGATACTCTTTTTTGTGCTTTTGGTTGCGGGGTTGGTTTCATTGGCATTGGGTGCCACATCCATATCACCCACGGAGGTCCTGGCAGTCTTTTTCGATGTTACTTCTCAGCAGGGAAATGCATCTAAGGTCAATCAGACGATTCTTATTGATATTCGACTGCCGCGAATGTTACTGGCGATACTGGTAGGTGCAGGTATCGCAACATCCGGTGCGGCTATTCAGGGTCTATTCCGAAACCCACTCGCTGATCCTGCGCTTATTGGTGTTTCCGGGGGTGCGGCGGTTTTTGCCGCGGCCTTTCTGGTTCTGGGTTCCGGTTTAACATCGCTGGGTCTTGCAGGGAGTGCTTTCCTCGGAGGTTTATTGACCACCTGGCTGGTGGTTGAAATAGGTCGGCGAGGGGGTTCCATATCGAGTATGTTATTGGCTGGAATTGCAATTAATGCCATTGCCTTATCCGGCGTTGGTATATTGTCATACCTGTCGACAGATAGTGAACTGCGTTCGGTCGCCTTCTGGGCGTTGGGTAGCTTGAATGGCGCTGACTGGGATGCGGTCGCTATATCGGGGATTATTGTGATAGTTCTTGTCCTTTTCTTCCTCAGAAGTGAACGGCTAAACGCGATAACACTGGGCGAGAGTGAAGCAGGGCACCTGGGAATTTCGGTCAAGAAACTGAGAAAAGAAATAATTGTACTGACAGCGCTGGCTACCGGAATCTCTGTTGCACTCTGCGGTGTCATTGCATTTATCGGTCTGGTTGTGCCCCACTTGATTCGGCTGACGCTGGGTTCCAACCACTATATTGTGATACCGGGTTCTGCACTTCTTGGTGCCATTCTCTTGCTCTTTGCGGATACCCTGAGTCGCACCCTGTTGAGTCCCGCTGAACTTCCGGTGGGCATTATCACAGCACTGCTCGGTGGTCCTTTCTTTATCTATTTGATTATGAATCAGCGAATCAGGACAGGTCTTTGAGATTAGCCATCCGTCAACTTTCATGGTGTTTAGGCGGCACAACGTTACTCAAAGATATTTCGCTGGGTCTCGACGCAGGTTCTATTTGCGCTATTGTCGGGCCGAACGGCTCAGGTAAAACCAGCCTGCTGCGGATTGCCTCTGGTGAAGTCAGCATTGAGGAAGGGCAGGTGCTTTTTGAGGGCAATGATATCCACAAGATGTCCCTGGAAGAACGCGCCATGAGCCTGGCGG
The DNA here is from genome assembly GCA_964489485.1 of uncultured Pseudomonadales bacterium. Lineage (GTDB taxonomy): Bacteria > Pseudomonadota > Gammaproteobacteria > Pseudomonadales > Azotimanducaceae. The sequence continues at coordinate 4,543 of CAZAZB010000011.1, forward strand.
TTTTGCCACAGGCTTCGGCGTTGGAGTTTCCTTTTACAGTGAAGGAAGTGGTTGCTATGGGCAGGATCCCTCATGAGACTAGCCATAAGGTAGATGTGGGGTTGGTTAATGAAGTTCTTGGCGAGATGGGTCTCATGACTTTTTCAGCTCGAGATTATCTAACCTTGTCAGGAGGCGAAAAGCAGCGGGTACAGATTGCCAGAGTGTTGTGCCAAATATGGGATGTACAACAGAATGCCTGCCTGCTGCTTGATGAACCCACGGCTGCACTGGACCTTGCGCATCAACTAGCACTTTTTGGCACCTTGCGGCAGCTAGCGGAATCGGGCGCCTCTGTTCTTGTCGTATTGCATGATATCAATCTGGCAATGCGTTTTTCAGACCAGGTTTTATTATTGAATGATGGTGTGGTTTTAGCTTCAGGTGATCCTGCGAATGTACTTAACGAGCAAAATATAGGTGATGCGTTTGGTGTCGACCCTGTTATTTATCCCACTGAGAAACCTGATCGACCCTTTATCCTTGCCAGGACAAAGGTAGATTAATCATGGCTTTGGAAGCCACTAAAGGGTTTATCCTGAGCCGTCAGTGGCGGGAGACTGAAGAGGGCCAGGACTTGATCTACTGGATTGCATCGGACAGGGGACCGGTGCGAATCTGCATTTGCTCTGAGCCATCAATTTTCTTTGTTAGAAAAAGAGATGGCGACAGACTCAATCGATTGTTGGGTAGCAGTTCTAATCACAAGAATGATTGGCGAATCGCCGATGTGGCCTTGAAGACATTTGACGAAAATCAGTCTGAACCCGCTCAGGCCTGCTATTTTAGCACCCAGAAGTCACTCAACTTCGCTCGCGCAAGACTCGAGTCGTTGGATATTCCTTGTTATGAACCGGACATCAGACCGACAGACCGATATTTGATGGAGCGATTTGTTACGGGGTCGCTTGAGGTGAGAGGCGACATTCGCCAGAGAGATGGCTTCCTTGAATGTGTCGACCCGAAGTTGTCGGCAGCTGAGTACCAACCGGATCTCAAGATTTTGTCCCTGGATATCGAAACCTCCTATACAGAGAATATTCTTTACTCTATTGCTGTCTATGGTCAGGAGGTAAGGCAGGTGTTTATGGTTGCTACCGGAGAGCAACCTTCTCTTGATTATCTGGAATATCTACCTGATGAGTCCAGTTTGATTCGCCGCTTTCTTGAATGGTTTGCATTGGAAGATCCCGATCTTATCATCGGGTGGAGTGTGGTGGCATTTGACCTTTGGTTTTTGCAGCAGCGTTGTGATGCGCTAAACCTGGATTTTACCCTGGGCCGAAATGCCGAAAAGGTCAATTGGAGGAGCGTGAGTCGCGGAAGGGAACGCCGATTTGCGTTGGTACCAGGGCGGGTTGTGCTTGATGGTATTGAGTTGTTGCGTACAGCAACCTATTCCTTTGAAAGTTTTGCTTTGGATGCTGTCGCGCGCGAACTACTAGGGCGGGGAAAGCTGGTTGATGATGTGGATGCCAGAGCAAGCGAAATTCAGGAGATGTATCGAACCAACAAGAAAAAGCTGGCGCAATACAATTTGGAAGACTGCATCCTGGTACAGGAAATATTCGAGAAAACTGATCTGATCAATTTTGCCGTCCAGCGATCCTGCCTGACCGGGTTGGATATGGACCGTGCTGGTGGATCTGTTGCGGCCTTCGATTTCCTCTATCTACCCCGTCTACACAGGGAAGGACATGTAGCGCCTGCGTCCCCGGGTGAAACCGGGGGTCCGAGTCCAGGCGGCTTTGTTCTGGATTCTTTGCCGGGTTTGTACAATGACGTGATCGTGCTTGATTTCAAAAGTCTGTACCCGAGTATTATCAGAACCTTTCATGTAGATCCACTGGCAATGGTCAGTGCGGGCGAGCAGGCCATTCCGGGCTTTCTGGGTGCTATGTTTTCCCGAGAGCACTATATTTTGCCAACTATCATTGAAAACTTGTGGCATGCCAGGGATGTAGCAAAGCAGGCGGGGCAGGCAGCAAATTCGCAGGCAATCAAGATCATCATGAATTCCTTCTACGGCGTGTTGGGGACATCTGGATGCCGCTTCTACGATTCCCGCCTGGTGAGTTCTATCACCAGGCGTGGTCACGAGATTCTCAAGAAGACCAGAGACTTGATAGAAGACGCAGGTTATCCCGTTATCTACGGCGACACTGATTCCGTTTTTGTACATCTCGATAGCAGCAGCGAAAACACTGATACTGTGGGTTTGCAGTTAACCGTCATGTTGAATCGATGGTGGAAAGATTATCTTGCGGACGAATACGGGTTGGAGTGTTTTCTGGAGGTTGAGTACGAAACGCATTTTAACCGTTTTCTGATGCCAACGGTTCGTGGGTCCGATAAAGGCAGTAAAAAACGCTATGCAGGATTAATCAGCCAGGCGGATGGTCATGGGCAGTTAGTGTTCAAGGGATTAGAAACTGTCAGAAGTGACTGGAGCCAGGTAGCAAGGGAGTTTCAACAGGAACTCTACCGACTGATTTTTAATGACGAGCCTTTCGATGAGTATGTACGTGGTATTGTCCAGCAGGTGTACGATGGTCGGTGCGATTCGAAGCTGGTGCTGAGACGAAGATTACGCAGGGGGCTGGACGAGTATCAGAAAAATGTACCACCGCATGTTCGTGCGGCACGCCGAATTCGTGAAATTAGACAAGCGCGGGGCTTACCCATTGATGAAGGATTCAACAGCAATTGGGTGGAATATGTGATGACGCTCAATGGACCAGAGCCTAAACTCTACCGGGAATCTCCGATCGATTATCAATTTTATGTGGACAAACAGCTTGCCCCCGTCGCTGATGCCATCTTGCTTTTCAAGTCTTCGTCCCTGAAAGAGATTACTGATAAACAATTAGATCTTTTTGGATAAGCGGGTGGAGGAGCCAGTGTGTCTAACCCCAACCTAACCCGCTCGGCGGACTTGCCTCGATGTTTGGCTAACCTGCCAGTGAAGTGTTGACAACTTCTGGTGTCAATCTCGCGCCAAAGTTTGAGATCAACAATGATGCTGCCTTGTTGGCGAGCACGGCCGCTTCAGAAAAAGACTTTCCTCTGGATAGAGCGAAAAGGAAGCTTCCTGCAAATATATCACCAGCACCGGTCGTATCAACAGGTGTTGTCTGAACGCCCGGAATGGTGAATGTCTCGATGCCATCGCAGACGACTGCACCATCTTTGCCACAGGTAATCGCGAATTTGGGGATTGTCTCTTTAATCATTCTGATGGCGTCTTCTCGTGTGTTGGCGCCACTCCAGAGCATGGCCTCGTCTTCGTTACAGAAAAGCATGTCAATGCCCTGGGAAGTGAGTCGCTCAAATATTTCTTTAAAATTCTCCACCATTGCCGGATCAGATAGGGTGAGGGCGACTGTTGTCCCGGCAGCGCGGGCGATTGATTGGGCTTTGAGTGCCGCATCGAGTCCTGAAGGCGAACTCACCAGATACCCTTCAATGTAGAGATAGGTAGAGTTTTCCAGTGCTTCCTGGTTGAGTTCTTCGGTCGACAAGTTTTGTGTAATGCCCAGATGAGTAAGCATGGTTCTTTCTGCATCCGGTGTCACCATCGAAATACATTCGCCGGTCACGCCGGGTTCACGGTTATCATCAAGATTGGTATCAACGCCGGCAGCCGTGAGATCCTTCATAAAAAAGTCGCCGGTTTTATCATTTGCGACCTTGCAGCTGTAAAAGGCTGACCCGCCTAGCTGAGCGACGATGACGATGGTGTTCGCAGCAGAGCCACCCCCGGCAAGCTTGATGACCTGGTGTTCGTGTTTGACTTCCAAGAGATGGATCAGCTCTGCTCTTTCGTCTGCCTCAATCAGTGTCATAAGACCCTTGTCCCACGGGATGTCAGCGATGAAGGCTTCATCAACTTCGTACTCGGTGTCGACGAGTGCATTACCGATTCCATAAACGTCATATTTTTTCATGGTGTAAAACCTATTTGATTAATCGTGAATTCAGGGGTGCTAGCGCTGTACTGGCGGAAAAATGGCCTAGCCAGCCTTTCCCTTGCTTATCGTCGCAAATGCCTTTGCCGCTGCCGTGAGTGTTTTGTCAAACTCAACTTGACCGTGGGCAGCAGAAACAAACCCGGACTCGAAGGGTGATGGTGCGAGATTGATACCCTGGGTCAACATACTGTTAAAAAATGTATTGAACGCATCGGTATCGGCATTCATGGCCTGGGAAAAACGGGTGACAGGATTGGCACTGGTAAAGAAGAATCCAAACATGGCACCCACCTGATTGGTTGAAAATGGGATGCCCGCGTCATCGGCGAGAGATTGCAGTGAGGACACCAGTGCTTGTGTTTTAGATGTCAGAGATTCGTAAAACCCTGCTGTGTCAACGAGATCCAGTGTGGCTAGCCCAGCGGTCATTGCGATGGGGTTGCCGGAGAGCGTGCCTGCCTGGTAGACCGCGCCTAGGGGTGCGACCATTTGCATAATGTCCTTGCGCCCACCAAAAGCGCCGACGGGCATTCCTCCACCGATAATTTTTCCAAGCGTGGTCATGTCTGGCGTGACACCGTAGTACTGTTGTGCGCCGCCGAGAGCAACCCGGAAGCCCGTCATGACCTCATCAAAAATGAGGACCGACCCGTACTTGTCACACAGTTCTCGGAGGCATTCCAAAAATCCAGGTACCGGGGGTATACAACCCATATTGCCAGCAACAGGTTCAACGATTACTGCTGCGACCTTGTCCCCACTCGAGGCGAATATCGATTCAATCTGCTCGGCGTTGTTGAACTCCAGCGTGAGCGTATGTTCCGCAAAGCTTTTTGGAACACCGAGGGAATCCGGCTCTCCCATGGTCAGGGCGCCGGAACCAGCTTTAACCAGTAACGCATCGCTGTGCCCGTGGTAACAACCTTCAAACTTGATAATTTTGTCGCGACCCGTGAAACCACGCGCAACCCGTATGGCACTCATTGTCGCCTCGGTGCCTGAGTTGACCATTCGTATCATTTCAATTGATGGCATGATGCCGCAGACTTTTTTTGCCAGTTCGGTTTCAATGGCAGTCGGTGCACCAAACCCAAGGCCGTCGGCAAGGGCAGTCTTGATCGACGCGATAACATCTGGATGTGCGTGGCCGAGTATCATGGGACCCCAGGAACCGATGTAGTCGACATATTCCTTGCCGTCCTCATCGGTCAGGTAGGCACCTTTGCCGCTCTTGTAGAAAACAGGCTGCCCACCGACTCGCTGGAATGCCCGGACCGGAGAATTGACCCCGCCAGGCATAAATTGCTGTGCTTCATTAAATAATGTTGTTGACCTGCTCATCGCAATTCCTTCAATGCAAACCCCATTCCATGCAGCGTCTATTCACCACAGAACCGCTAAGATTTGTAGTATTTCAGTCTCGACATCAGAGGGCGAAATCGGGACATGCCAAAATCAGGGCGCATTCAATCATTCCTTGCATCAGTATTCAATCTGGATATGCATTCAAACGGGTGAACCGGTGGCAAGCCTCACTTCAATTCTTGTAGTAGGATTCGATATCTTCTCGCGTGACAATGCCAACGGGTGAGTCCATCAGCGGTGCTGTTATCCGATTGACATAGAGGGCCTGAATACCGCTGGTGTTTAAGGACTGCAGCGCTTCACTGAGTGTTGCCTGTAGCAGAATGCCGGTGACATCTTTTCTGGTTGCCGGTATTTCTGCGAGGTCAATAATATCCGGGTGTTGAATACCTGGCTGATTTTCTGTTGTCTCCTTGTCTCGAGTTTTTGACAGGTGTATGGCGAGGTCCTCTGTTCGCAGGATAAAAGAGGGTGTTTTGTCCTGGTCTACGAGTAACCAATGTGGATTATTTTGAACCAGTGCAATTGCCTGTTCCTTCTCAATGGATGAAGAGACGCGCTCGAAACTACGTTGCATGATGCTCGCGACCGATGAACGATTCAGTGCCATGGACAGGGGGTTCTGTCGATACTCCAGCCCCAGTAACTCCATTTGCGTGATGAATACAGACTTGAGGCCAAATACTTCGCTTGCTGTGATATTGGAAATGATGATGACCAACATGGCTGGCAACACGATATTGGGGTTGTGGGTGAGTTCAATGATTGCCATAAGTGCGGCAAGTGGTGCTTGTAGAACGGCGCCCATCATGGCGCCCATTCCCAGCATCACATAAAATGCTGGTGATGATATTTCTGGCATAAAGAGTCGCGCGGCCGTCCAGATGATACCTCCCGCTGTCGCGCCAATGATCAGGGTTGGACCAATCAAACCAATGGGCATTCCCATGGCAACTGATGTCGCTGTGGTCAGAATTTTGAAGACACACACTGCGACCAGGATTGAAATTGATAGTTCACCCACGAGAGCCGTGTTGACCGTATCATAGCCAACACCCAGGACCTGTGGGATGGCCAGAGCGACAGTGCCAGTGACAGTGCCTGCGATAAGCATGCGAATCCCGATGCGCTTGGGTGCCAAAAGGATGAGTCGTTTGATAGAGAAGACGAAGATTGATGCCAGGGCACCAATAAGCACGCCTTCAAGTAGCACGATGGGGAGGTCTACATAAGATTCCATCGACACCTGAGGTACGTCAAACGCGGGATCAGATCCATAAAAAAGTCGTACGATTAGCGCGGAGGTGACAGCGGCGAGTATCACCGGTATAAATCCAGCAATGGTGTATTCCATAATAATCACCTCCATTGAAAAGATGACACCGGCAACGGGTGTGTCAAAAGAAGCAGAGATGGCGGCGGCAGCACCACATCCCACCAGGATACGAATGCTATTGTTGGGCAGGCTGAAATATTGGCCGAGCAAGCTACTGCCCGCTGCGCCCAGATGTATCGCGGGTCCTTCGCGCCCGCCGGATTGACCTGATGCAAGGGCGATAACGCCGGCAACAAACTGGGTAAGGAGATTTCTAGCCGGTAAATGACCCTGGTGTCGTGCGAGTCGTTCCAGAACATGAACGACACCTACTCGTCGGTCATCCGTACCCAGAAAGGAGAAGAAGATGGCGAGAATAATGCCGCCTGCAAATGGGTAAATAAAATAGAGCGGCCAGTACAGACCTTCGAAATTTTCAGGACCACCGGGAAGCAGGTTTCCGAGAGGAATCTCCATTAGCTTTCTGAAGGCGAGGATGACCAGACCGGTCACAATACCTGAAGCGACACCGAGTACAGCAAAGTAAATCGTTGAGTCGATTGACGCAAGTCGCCGCCTAAATGTGCGAAGAGAAATACTGTCGATTAGCTCGGTTAATCGTTGGCTCATGAGGTCCGTGCTTTTTGTCATTTCAGGGCACAGGATATTGTATGGCGCTGAAAAGCGCGAATCCGGTCTCTAGTAATGCAATGGCCGTCAGATCGTTGTGACTCCGTATGGATGCGCCCGGTGGCGCTAGATTCGCAATTTAGTGCAAAAAGATCGGATATTGTCATTTTCTGTTAATATAAGTCGCCCAAAACAGAAAAATGACTGAACCAACAGCATGGCAGCGGTTAAAGGAAGTAAACAATTTCAGATGGTGGTTGTTCCACATCGGCCCTTGTATAAGGCCGGTGTTTTTCTGCTTTTCTTATTGGCGATGTCCGCATTTAGTTTTCTAACCTATGAATATGGCATGGGCCAGGGACTGGCGCTAAAAGTCGAAGTCGTTAAGGAGAAGGATGAGATAAAATCTCAGCTAGCGATTGCCACTCGCTCTGTGGATCGCATGAGACAAGAGATAGCGGATTTAAAGCTGGGCGGCGAGGTAGATACGCGGGCGACGGAAGAAGTGCGACAAACAGTTGAGGAACTCCAGGATGAAATTGCCCAGCTGAACGAAGAGATCAAATTCTACAAGGGCGTCATGTTGCCCAATGCAGAAAAGAAGGGTTTACGGATCGAGCGGCTCGATATGGAGAATACATCAGAGCCTAATCGGTTTAAGTACAGTCTATTGTTGACCCAGGTGGTCGATAAGCATGAGTATGTTCAGGGTGGCGTAGAGATCGCGCTGCTCGGCAAAGGGGAGAGTGGTGAGACTGAATTGAGCCTCAGCCAACTGGACGCGGCTAATAAGAAGGCCATTGGTTTCAGATTTCGATATTTCCAGAATATAGACGGTGAGCTGGTACTTCCTAATGGGTTTGAGCCATCAGAAGTGATGATAGTCGCCAGATCATCTGGCAGAAATGCTCAGCGACTTGAAAAGAAGTTTAGCTGGGAATTGAGTGGAGGATAGACATGTTTGGCAGTAGCAAGGATAACAAGACAGAATCCGGAATAACTTTGATTGCGACAAATTGTGAATTTGTCGGTGATGTCCACTTTAGCGATCAGTTGCTTGTCAACGGTATTGTTAAGGGAAATATCTACGCGCAGGCTGGATCAAAGGCCGTGATAACTGTCAGCGAAAAGGGACGGGTCAAAGGCGAGATCCGTGTGCCGAATGTCATTATCAACGGTAAGGTTTATGGCGACATCAGATCCGATAAGCATGTTGAACTGGCTGCAAAAGCAGAAGTAAAGGGTAATGTTTACTATCACCTTATCGAAATGGTGATGGGCAGTAGAGTCGATGGTAATCTTGTTCATTTGAAAGATGGCAAAAAAGAAGTAAAGTCGACGGATACAGAGCAAAGGTTGAAGCAGCAAGTGCTTGATCCTGAGGCTAGAAAACAAGTGCATCCTGCCGTCACGCCTGTTAAGACGAAAACGGCCTAACCAGTGAAGGACGGAGTCTATGTTTGGCAACCATGGATGTTAGTTCTGAACCTATAAAGGGGATATCCCTTTATTTTACATCTTTATTCTTACACCTTTATTTTTCCAATAATTACCCCATATTTAAATGATGACTGATAACCCTATACAATTTGAACCAATGAAGATTGCTTTTTCTGACTCCGCAGCGGTGAAAGTGAAATCATTGATTGAAGAAGATGAAAATGAAAACCTCAAATTAAGGGTTTTTGTGACGGGCGGTGGCTGTTCAGGGTTTGAGTACGGCTTTACCTTCGACGAGGATGTTGAAGAGGACGACACCACGATAGAAAATGAAGGTGTCACGCTTCTTGTCGATGCCTTGAGTTTTCAATATCTCGCAGGTGCAGAGGTAGACTTCAAAGAGGACCTGCAAGGTTCAAGATTCGTGATCAATAACCCAAACGCAGCAACGACTTGTGGCTGCGGTAATTCCTTCTCAACTTAACGGTCTTCAGCGAGGGGCTTTGCTAAATCTCTAGCCACCTGAATCTGTGGTTTGGCTGGAGCGGCTGGCAAAATTAGTTGTACCAGTAATTGAGGCAAGCCTGAGAAGCATGGACGACGTGCTTGACTTGAACTTATCCATGTTGCTTGCAATGACTGGCGAGGCTTTTGGTAGCTTGACCGTCTTGGGGTTTCTGTGAACACCACTGACAAGAAACTCATAATGCAAGTGTGGCGCGGTTGCCCAGCCGGTTTCCCCAACATAACCAATAGTCTGTCCCTGTTTGACCGTTCTTCCTGCTCGTATTCCTCTGGCGAAACCGGAAAGATGTAAATATTTGGTCGTGTACTGTTCACCGTGACGGATAACGATGTACTTGCCAGAGGCATTATTTTGCCTGGCGATGGTGACCTTACCATCGCCAGAAGCGACAACGGGAGTCCCCTTGTTGGCTGCGTAGTCAATGCCTCTGTGAGGCATCACACGCTTGTGTATTGGATGCAGCCGGCGGAGGTTGAAGTTCGAACTGATATGTGAAAAGTGTACGGGATCACGTAGGAAGGCTTTGCGCATGCTGCGCCCTTCCGGTGTGTAATAGTTCTTGAAACCCGATTCGTCTTCAAACAAGACGGCTGAATAAGTTTTCCCCATATTCTGGAATTGCGCGGCCAGAATATCCCCTTCTTTGACCTTCTCACCTTCGACATAAATTTCTTCATAGATAACAGCAAAGGTATCGCCTTTTCTTAAGTCCAGTGCAAAGCTGATATCCCACTGGAATATATGACTAAGCTTCATGATGATATTGTCTGACAAGCCAGCCTTCTTTCCAGCATGATAGAGTGATGGTGAATCTGTCGATATTCGTGCCGTTTGGAATGCGGTGATAATTTCCGGATTGGAAACTTCATGAAATGCCACAAAGCCATCTTCATTTTTGGTGACCAGTAAGGAATTCAACGCATTCTTGTTGTAACTCAATGCCAATAGGTCACCATCTGGTGATATCTGTAAGCCCAGTTTTTTACCAACGGAGATTTTACGCAAGATGGACACGTCCTGACCTATATCCACAATCGCTTGTAGCTCAGAAGCTTTTAGCCCCATCTTCTTGAATATTTTAGAGAGATTATCGCCTGAGCGTATGGTGATTGTCCTCCAGGGTGTCTCTTGGAGATCATTTTGCTTCATCTCCGCTTGTTCGGGGGCTGGCTTTGTAACGGGTTCTATGGAGAGTGATACCGGCACACGCGCCATTTCCGGGCTTTCCTTAGCCGGAAGGGTCGTGATGACGACCGTCAGAAAAATGGCCAGAGCAACGGCGGCTTTGAGGTGGTTTTTAGGGTAGCTTGTCATGAAAGCATCAATCTAGATGGCAAAATTACTGTAACTTATCATAATGTGGCGCTAACTATATAAAATATATAGAAATAATGAAAGATTCAATAATCTATTCTTCAATTCTCCCAGCATTCTGCTACCCGGTAAATAATTCAGCGCTGACTTGTATTTCTGTTGAGATACTGTATTTTTGCGCCTTTCCGGATTTCTGCCCCCCCAAAGGGTGACAATGCCGGGAAGCGAAGGGTACATGAGCGACCCTAATTCGACAATTACTGATGTTAATTTATTGATGGGCGAGGGTGAGGGAAGGGTCAATGGTAGCTGAATCCAATTTTCTGGAGAGTTTGCGAGCTCTGGGCTTGATTGCCCAGGTAAGCAACGAGAATGCACTGGCAGAACATCTGTCATCCGGAAATCGGGTCGTCTATTGTGGCTTTGATCCCACCGCAGACAGCCTTCATGTGGGGAATCTGGTGCCTTTGCTTGCGCTTCGAAGATTTCAACTACAAGGGCATAAACCCATTCTGCTTGTTGGCGGGGCGACCGGGATGATCGGTGACCCCGGCGGACGAGCTAACGAACGGGAACTCAAGTCAGCAGAGCAGGTACGAGACTTCGTTGAAAAGATTAGAGTGCAGGCAAGTCGTTTCCTGGATTTTGATTGTGGCGAAAATTCAGCAATTGTCGTGGACAATGCTGACTGGACCAGGGAATTGACCGTTATCGACTATCTCCGGGACATCGGTAAACATTTCAGTGTTAATGCCATGGTTCAGAAAGAGTCGGTTCGTAGCCGTCTTGAAGACGATTCTCGTGGGATCAGCTACACAGAATTCAGTTATATGATTCTTCAGTCTTATGATTTCGTGGTGCTCAATCGACGCTATGATTGTTCTATCCAGATGGGGGGTAGTGATCAGTGGGGAAACATTACCAGTGGCATGGATCTCATTCGCCGAATGGAAGGGAAGCAGGCGTACGCCATTACCTATCCGTTGGTGACAAAATCTGATGGTACCAAGTTTGGCAAGAGTGTGGGCGATGCCGTTTGGTTGGACGCCAACAAAACCTCGCCTTACAGTTTTTTCCAATTTTGGCGTAATTGCTCTGATGATGATGTGATGCATTTCCTCAAGATATTTACCTTCCTTGAACCATCAGAATTACAACAGATGGAGGATGGTCGAGATCAGGATCCTGGTATGCGGCTTGCCCAGATTCGATTGGCACAAGAGGTAACCCGTCTTGTCCATGGCGAAGAGAACCTTGAAGCCGCGGAACGAATTACTGACGCGCTCTTCTCGAATAGTCTTGAATCTTTGTCCGCAAGAGACATGGAACAACTTGCCCAGGATGGTATGGCATCTACTCGTATTGATAACGCAGAAATTGCCATTACAGACGCAATGGTTGAATCAGGTATTGCTATGACACCTCGTGGTGAAGTCACCTTGGGTCAGGCGCGCAAACTGGTGAAGGGGAATGCAGTATCGGTAAATGGCGTTAAAGTCACGTCACAAGACATGGTGCTTAGTCGCGACGCAGCACTTCATGGCCGATATTTCATTCTCCAGAAAGGCAAGAAGGTGCACCATCTCATTGTACTTGGTCAATAAATTGTACTTGGCCAATAAATCGTACTTGGCCAATGAAAATAGTTGAGCGGTCTTGTGCTGCTATGGTCAGAGCCACCGGTTAAAAAGATACGATTCGCTCAATCAGCCAGAAGGATGCCAGGCTACCGATAAAGTAAGCAGCAAGCTTTCTGGTCCTGTCAAGAATGGAGCGTTCGGTTAAACGATAGATCAATAGATTGAGAAAAATCACGGTAGCGACAAAAATAAGCTGCCCTGCCTCTACCCCAACATTGAAGAATACGAGCGCGAGCGGAATTGCCTGTTGGGGTAAGCCGATTTCGGAGAGTGCACCTGCGAATCCAAAGCCGTGTAGTAGGCCAAACAAAAAGGCCACTAGCCAGGGAAAACGAGCGGCAATTCCGATTCTACCTTGTTCCTGGTGAACCAGTTCGACTGCAAGAAAAACGATGCTAAGGGCAATGGTTGCCTCCACCGGTTGTTGCGGTACATGAACAAAGCCCAGGGTCGCTGCGGCAAGTGTGATGCTGTGGGATAGGGTGAATGCAGTGATGGTGACAAGCAGTGCACGCGTATTGTTAATGATCAGGATAAGCGCAAAAACAAAGAGCAGATGGTCAAACCCGAACAGGATGTGTTCTATACCAAGAAAGAAATAAGTACCGGCAATGCCAGATTGTTCGCTGTCTTTCGGTATTGTGAAGCTGGGCTGTGCCGGGAACAGGCGGCCTGTTAACCAGGTGTCATCGAGTCTCTGGAAGCGCAGTAGAACATCGGTCCCGGATGCTGTTAGTCCATCAATATTAATACTGTTTCCCTGAATGCCATCAGGACAGTGGGCACGGAACCTGATGATTGTCGCTCCATTTGAAATCTGTTGATGGCCTGGTGTGGTCTGTTCACAATGTTCAGGCAAATTTAGCGCCAGCATAAATCGGGGATCTTTCGGGACTTTCCAGAGTAGATCGTAGTTAGCATCTGGTTGTTCGATGATTTCTATGTAGGCTGGGCGTACTTCGTCTGCCAGAGATGCGCCAGAGAGGAAGGAGGCGAGGAGAATCACAGGCCAAAACAGGGAGAACTTCAATCGCCTGCTCCATCAGGGAGAATGATCGTGTAGCGATTTTTTAGTTCTGAATAGAATTCGAGATTCTTCTCCTTTACTTTTGCTTCCATCCATTCCGATTGAACCCGGGACCTGACCTCATCCAGCGTCGGCGTCGCCGGGATGTAAAAGGATCTAATCAAAACCAGATGGATGCCAAAACCGGAAACGATTGGTTCGCTCCAGCCCTCAGTCAGGTGAGAGAATAGTGTTTGGGTGAAGATTTTTCCAAAAGTGCGCTCGACGTCACTGGGTGAGTTTTCGCGAAAATGGCTGGGCAGTAAAAATCGATCGCCAGCGACTTCCAGATCCACAGATTCCCCTTGGTTTAGCCGGTCTAGTAGAGCGGAGGCATCACTCAGCGCATTTTTCCTTTTCTCTGGGTTGAAGTAAATTTGGAAGAAAGACACACGCGGTGGTTTTTGAAAGCTTTCGATGTGTTTGTCCAGATACGCTTGCAGGGTTTTATCATCCGGTTCCTGGATTCTTATCAGATCAGTGAATAAAAAGTCCATCTTCTGGGAGAGTCGGCGCTGGACAATGAAGTCGTTCTTGTCTAGTCCAAGTGAACGCGCTTCTGCCGCAAGGATCCTATCCCGAACGGTCTGGTCAACCATGAGTTTGAGTTCGCCATCAGTAGGAAGCCGCCCCCGTTGTTTCGTCCATCTTGCTTTGAGGGAATCGATATCACCACGACTGACGACGATCTGATTTGGGTCAGACTCGGGTTCATTGAAAAAACCATAGCCGAAAAAGAGTAGCCCGCCCATCAATAAGAAATGGATGAGTGGTTCTCGTAGCCAGAGTTTTAATTTGCTCAATTTTTCAGGGCCTTGCTGGTGGTTGGATACAGCGTGTGCGTGATCAAGAGTGTCAATATTATTCGTGCCAAATAATCGAAGCGCATGGTACAAAGAAAACCGCGCAGACACCACCCAGGCGGGCATTGTTATCGCACAGGTAGCCATCGCGTCTGAATAGAGATATTTTCGATTAGCGCGTTTAATATGGGTGATTGGCACCCGGTATGGTGACTAATCCTTGAATTCGTGGCGGATAGCCCGCATGACATCCAGGTTGTTGGTAAAGACCTGGAATATAGTCGGATCGAACTGGGTCGCTACGATATCTGACATCATCGATATTGCCTCCTCCTCAGGGTAGGCATTTTTGTAGACTCGCTCGTGTACCAGTGCATCGTAAACGTCGACGATGGCAACAATGCGGGCGCCGATAGGGATATCTTCTCCTGCTAGACCGTCCGGATAGCCGTTTCCATCCCAGTGTTCATGGTGACAACCGGCAATTTCTGCTGCCAAGCGGATCATCGGAACCTGGCTATTGGCAAGGATCTCTGCACCTATCTCGGGGTGCCTTCGCATGATGGTGAATTCCTCTTTTGTCAGTTTCCCCGGTTTCTTCAAGATGCTGTCGGGAATTCCAATCTTGCCAATATCGTGCATGGGGGCCGCTGTTTTAATGTCATCTATTTGGGTGGGTGACCAGCCAAGGCTAGTTGCAATTTCTGCGGCATATAGGCCGATCCTTTTTATATGGGCACCGGTTTCTTCATCTCGGAAACCGGCGGCATAAATCAGTCGCCCAGCGACTTCGGATTCCCTCTCTCGAATCTCGATAGTACGCTTGCTAACTTCCGCTTCGAGTGCTTCCTGGGTTAGAAGGTTTTCTCTTGCCGCCTGAAGTAGGGCAACAGACTGATTATAAGACTCACCCAGGTTTGTCAGTAAAAGGACAGACTGACCGTCGATACTCAGAGCGCTGGCCTCCAGTGCAAAGGATTTGCTCGTTGCCTCGAGGTTTTCAATAAAAGGGCCAGACTTAATCATCTCAGTTGAACCAGATTTCCAGTGGGAGATTGCGTCAAGCAAAAAATTGTCGAGAAATGGAGAGGCACCGGTAATGTTCAAGCGCTGTGCCGATATTGCTACAGGCCAGATATCGCTGAACCAGTCATTGAAGCTGCTGAGGAGTGCAAATTCGTCCTGATCAATAAAACTAAGTGCGACAATATCCAGTTGTTTGATGAGAGAAGAGAGGACAAAGCTCATAGCATGCTGGCCGTGAGTTCGTTGAATAACGCCTCGACATTGGCGCCGGTCTTGGCGCTGGTAGTATGGACAGTGAATCGAGCCTTGGCACCGGCTTGCTGCTCATCGGTAATTTGCCAGGCGTCTATCAAATCACTCTTGTTTATCGCCAGCACAAGAGGCACATCCCCGAGCACTTCATTCACGGTGTCTGCGAGTGTGTTGGCGACATTCAATGAATCTGGTCTTGTGCCATCTGCAACCAGAATACATCCGCTCGAACCTCGGAGGTAGCTCGTTTGCAGGCTGTTGTAGTCGTCTTCGCCTGCAATGTCCCAGATCATGAGTTGGACCTGTTGGTCGCAATGGGTCAATATTTTCTTGTCTACTTTCACGCCAACTGTTGTGAGGTACTTGTCCGTGAAGAGTGTGTTAATGAATTGTTGTATAAGACTGGTCTTGCCGACAGAAAAAGCACCGAGTAAACAAATTTTTTTCTGCAACATTAGCGTCCAGAACCTTTTTGAGGTACTTCTTGTTGCGGACTGGTTTCTTTTTGAGAGGAATCTTGATGAGCCTTTCTATCGTGAAGATCGGCTTCGTGAACAACAATTTTGGTTTTCCGTTCACTCAGCAATGATTCTTCGTCATAGGTCAAACCGCTAAAAGTCCGCATTAACGATTCGCTAATACCGTGAGAAACAAGCAACTGCCTTAACGCTTCAGCACGTTGTATTCCTAATTGTTCATTAAAGGCAGTGGAACCAGATTCATCGGTGTAGCCTACTATATCGAATAAACTAGAGTCGAATAAATCCGGCCCGAGCAAACCCTGCTTGATCAATCCCAGGCGATAGGAGCTATCTGCCATCTCTTTTTGTCTAACGAGCGTGACGGTTTGCTTCATGTCCGCGACCAGAGATCGAAAAGCTGGTAACTGGCTATCGATTTCGATACCGGCTCTTGGAAACTCAAATGTAACCGATTCAATTCGACGCGCTAGGATCGCTATTTCATCGGCTATTAGATCATGAACATCCAGATTGTCTGCATCAATTTCTCTGATCCCGGCAATAGAAGTCCAAGCGGCTTGCGTTGATTCCAGCCATCGTCTGGTTGCGCTGCCCGTCAGGATTAGTTTGTTCCCCTCGATCAAAATGTTTGTACCTGGCTTTGGTTTTAGAATTTCGTTCGCTCGTTTCAAGATGATTGGCGCATCGAGTGATAGAAATGGTTTCACATTGTATTCAATGTTCAGGATGCTGGGAGAAGGAGAAAGTTTGGTTGGATTTCGTGCATCAGGATCGGCAAGCAGGTTGATCCTAATCTGATGGTTACTATTATTGCTGGATTCCAACACGATGAGGCCGGGTTCCATTTGCAGCGCATTGATCAGTGCCGTATAGGCACTGTTAAATGTCTTTTCTTTTTCATGGTTGTTGTATTGCCAGATAGAGGCGAGAACCATCGCGGTACCAACCGCAATGAGGGCGAGCCAGGGGGTCTTTCTTTTTTTCTTTTCTCCTTTTTCTTGAGCCAGAATAGTAGACAAATCTTCTTCGAGGCCGACAAAAACAGAAGGATCTCCGCTATAGTCCATCAGTTGGTTACGTTTTAGTCGGTGCAAGGATTCCAGGCTGATGGACATGTTTGTGCGAAGATCTTCGGGTACTCTGCCGCGAACGACAGCGGCGAGGATGGCCTGAGGTCCTCGCTGTATGACAACCGTCAGTTCTCCCAGCCTTAGTGTATCGAGAAGGTCGCTTTCTGAAACCGAAAAAGAATCCTCAATAAAATCTTGTATGGCTGACAGCATCCCGGAAACCATATCCGGATCCTTCTTTTCAATAGATTCAGAAAACACATGCTGAATCAGGAGGCTTGTTTCACGATGGATAAGGAATATCTGTTCAATCTGGTATTCGAGCGTGTTTAGTAAAACCAGTTCTGAATAGCTCCTGCCGGTGCGCCATGCATCAAAACGCCAACGAAGAGATTGAGGGGAAAAGCTCTGTTCGAGCAACTGATTGAAATTTTCCAACATTTGTTGCAGCGTTTCAGAGATAGACTTGCGGATCGCCGGGCCCATGATGGGGTAAAGTGATTCGGCTAGTTTTTGCGGGTCCTGGTTGATGGATCCTGCGATAGCTCTATCGATGGTGGGGGCAAGCACAGTTGAAATGCTATCATCGGATGCTGATCGTGTCTTCAGCGCTTCTGTAATGATCTGCGCGACACGTTCAGAAAAGTGCCCATCATCATTAATCTCGTCTTTCAGGCGAAGGAGTGCTTCATACTCCTGTCCAAGAAGTATCTGTTTAATACGTTCTAGTTCAGTATCCACTGGGGTGTCTGCCGGAATCGGTTTTTCTACTTCTTGGTAGGCTTTGCTGGGCTGTCACCAGAAATTGAATCAGCCATGCCGTGCAGTAGTTGGCTGAGCGTAGACCGGTCAGTTTTTGAATGTTGTAATTCCTGGTGTATATTTTCCAATTGTTTCGCCAGATCTTCATTCCAGGCGAGGGCGGTTTTTTCCAGTTCAATTCTGTCAGCGGTTAATTCTTCATGAAGTTCAGCATGAGCCAATTGGGTGGCCTTCTCAAGGTCATCCACTCTCGCTGAGGCCTGGGCAAATTGATTCTTCACAGCCTCTGCAGTTTTGGCTGCTTGTTTGTCCAACTGATCTTTGAGTTTTTCGATGTTTTTCTCAATCTGACTAACTTGTTGAGAAAAGTCTTTCTCTAGTTTGGTGATCGAATCTTTAAAGGTTTTTTCAAGAACCTGTGACCGTTCGTCGTGTTCGCGAACCTGCTTTCCAAAGAGAATGTCGCGCACAGTATCGAGGCTGGCATCTCCCTGGAGTGCGTCAACCATACTGGCCTGATTCAAATTTGCCGTGGTGTCTTTCTTGTCATTCATCTTTTTCTTTGCCTTAGTCTTGCTATTTTTTGGGTTAGATGTTGATCTTGTTTTGTGCGCTTTTGCTGTCTTTTTTGATGCAGCCATATTCCGAATGTCCAGC